>JAIOSM010000422.1 GCA_021107575.1 Desulfobacteraceae bacterium
AAGATGAGTGGTGCCTACTAATGACATTCTGTTCTGTTTGGCATCAAGGGTTACAATCTCTTTCGCATGGGTTTTTGTAACTTTTTTTAATGCTTCCATGTCAGCAGGACTATTTGTCTTAAAAGTAACAGAACTCCATCTTGCAACAACAGCTTTTACTTTTTTATCAGCAAAAACAGTTCCTATACCGCCACGACCTGCCTGTTTATATCTTGTCATTTTCCTTCCTGTGTCATACCAGGAGAAATTAAGGCATCCAAACAATGAATTTTTTGCGCCTAACCCTGTTGTGACTACAGATATATTAACCGGCTTTTCTTTATCAAAATAATCTGTAAGTTCTTTAGTAAGCAGATAAGAATCATCTGTAAGATCTTTTGATTCAAAAATCTTAATTTCCTCTTTAATACCATCTATAAAAATCACTACTTCTTCTTTTGCTTTTCCGGTTATTTCAAGAACATCAAAGCCTGCAAATTTCTTATAAGGACCAAAATAACCACCCACATTGGAATCTATGGGAATTGATGTGAGAGGGGATATTGTCGTTACAATACTTTTCCCTCCACCTGGATAACCCGGTGTGCCGCCAAGTGGACCAGATGCAATACAAATTGCATTCTCAGGATCATTCCATTTGGTATCAGGTTTAACTGAGTTCCAGAGCATCCACAAATCATACCCTTTCCCGCCGATAAATTTATCCTTGGTCTCTGCTTCAATATCCCTTATATCAACACCTGTTTTATCAAGATTTATATGAAGTGATTTATCAGTATATCCTTTACTTATTTCTGATCTTTCATAAGAAATTGATTTAATTTCTTTTAAATTTAATTGAGTCATTTTATACTCCTTTATTACTTATTTTATTAAAATATAACCTCTTGAATTTAATCCCAAATTTAACCGAAACTTCTTTAATACCTCTATTGTTTCAAAACATATTTAAAATATCACGTTTTCAGTTTTTAAAATAGATTTGAAAGCTTTGATTTCTTATTTTATATTTATACTCTTCGCTGAATAAAATGATATGCCCGCGCACCTGCTTCATAGGCAATTCCCCTTACTCCACGGGTAATAATATTTTTTTGGTTTGATACTGGCAACGGTATATTATCATTGGAATCATTGAGAAAATATTCTGCCATTAACTTGCCAAACAATGTACCGGGACCTATCCCTCGACCATTAAAGCTTGTTACTGAAATATTGTTGTCAGCATAAACATGAAATCTTGGGACATGATTCTGAGTCATTGCAATTCTGCCAAACCAACCATATTCTATCTCATAGTCAGGTTGAGCATCATTAATCTGAGGAAATACTTTATTAATAGTTCTCTTAGCCCAATTTTTGTGAAGTCCATGACCAAACTTATCAACACTTCCCACGCTTCCTACAACAAGGCGTCCGGCCGCATCAATTCGATATGAAGAAAGTATCAGATTTGTATCCCAGGCCCCATGTCCTTCAGGAAGAATGGATCTTCTAATTTCTTCAGGCAGAGGTTTAGTGGCAAATTGAAAAAAATTAAATGGTATTAATGTTTTCATATTATCTTTAAAGCCATGACTTGCATATCCCTGACAGGCCTGGATAACTGCTTTTGCAGTTATTATTCCGGATAAAGTTGTTATTTTCCATTTTTTATCCTTTTGTTCCACTTTGATAACAGGTGATTTAACAAAAAGATCAGCCCCGGCAGTTTTTGCAGCATGAGCTAAACCGTGGGCATAGGCAAGAGGCTGCAACGTTCCTGCTCTTAAATCCAAAAGCGCCCCATGAAATTTCTTGGAACCTATTTTTGACTCCGATTCCTCTTTACTAAGCAGCCTGACTGGAGCACCTCTTTTTTGCCACTGTTCTTCTCTCTGTCTTAGTGCTTTTAATCCGCCCGGAGAATCAGCACAATGCAATGTTCCTTTCCGCATTGCCTCACATTCAATCCCATGCTTTTCAATCAAATCAAAAACCAGATCAGGTGACTTTCCGAGTTCTTCTATGACACGCTCTCCATATTCTTTCCCAATAATTTTCACAACATCATCGGGCATTAGCCATAGACCGGCATTTACAAGACCAACATTTCTGCCTGCTCCTCCAAATCCTATATGCTCAGCCTCAAGAAGTACTATGTCTGTCCCTTGTTCTGCAAGATGAAGTGCCGCGGATAATCCTGTATAACCGCCGCCAATAATCACTATATCAGCTTCTCTCTCACCTTCAAAAGATGAAAGAGAAGGAGCTGCAGGCGCTGTATCTGCCCACAATCCATGTGTTATATTATTGTTCATTGTTTCTAAGCTTAAACCTCCTGTATTGACTATATTTTCACCTTCTCTTATCCTATAATCATTATATATGCAATTTAATTATAAAGCTCTTTAAAACCAAACAATTTTTATTAATTTTTTGAGAAATAAGGCTAAGGCTTGAAATAAAAACCTTACCTTTATGCCTTGGGAATTTTAAGACTGCATGGGAGTGACACCTGGCACTTGCCGCATACCTGGGTAGTCTGTTCAAGCCCTGCCAGTTCTTCTGTATTACTAAGATTAGAATTCAGCCGAGCCCAGCATTTTTGCCGGTTTATTCCTGTTTCAGCAGATACGGCTCCCACAGGACAGCGTTTGACACATACCAGGCATTTGTGACCATTTTTATAAAGACAAAGTTCCTTTTCAGTAACCAGAGGGGTATCTCCAAGTTCAGCTTCTGTGACCAGACTGCCCAATCGGCCGGCACAGCCTGATGGGGTAATGAACTGGGCATTAAC
>JAIOSM010000295.1 GCA_021107575.1 Desulfobacteraceae bacterium
AAACTGCAATCAGCCTGGGATTCCATGAAATTCAGGATGATCAGCCGGAAGACCTTTCAGAAAAAGATCTTTTAGCATTGATTGATAAATATAATAATGATCCTGATATACATGGTATTCTGGTTCAGCTTCCTTTGCCAAAACATATTGATGATAAAAAAGTACTTAATGCAATCAATCCTGACAAAGATGTAGATGCATTTCATCCTGTAAATGTTGGAAGACTCATGATCGGTGGTGATGAAGTAAGATTCCTGCCTTGTACTCCAGCAGGTATTCAGGAAATGATTGTTCGTTCCGGCACTGAAACTTCAGGTGCTGAAGTTGTTGTTGTGGGACGATCTAATATTGTTGGAAAACCTATAGCAGTGATGATGGCTCAAAAAGGCGAGGGCGCCAACAGTACATCTACAATAGTTCATACAAGGACAAAAGATCTTGCAGGCCATTGTAAACGTGCTGATATCTTAATTGTTGCAGCAGGTGTTCCTGATCTTGTAAAACCTGAATGGATTAAACCGGGTGCTACAGTTATTGATGTTGGTGTAAACAGAGTCGGTATGAATGAAAAGACAGGCAAGGCAATACTCAAAGGGGATGTTGACTTTGAGAAAGCAAAAGAAATAGCAGGAAAAATTACACCTGTGCCAGGTGGAGTTGGACCTATGACTATTGCCATGCTTATGAAAAATACAATGAGATCTGCAAAGCTCTTTGTGGAGGGTTAATTGTAGAATTAAACAGCTTAATATCAAATAATATGATATTTAGGTCATTATAATATCTAAGCGGGGAACGGAATATTCTGTTGTAATATTTTGTTCCCCGCTTTTTTTTGCTTGCTAATTCTTAAAATTGAGTTATTTTGAGTGACAAAGGTTTAATTTTAATAATAAAATAAGGTGGACTTAATGAACTGGGATTGGGAAAAATTACGGGAAAATAAAGAAAAGTTTGAGAAAAAGCAGGGAGGCGGTGGCGGAATGCCAAGACCTCCTCAACCTCCTCAATTTGATGACATCGTGGAAAAATTTAAAAATTTTAAATTTTCCGGAATTTTAATTATTTTAATTGTTTTGTTTCTTCTTTTTTTTGGAAAATCAATGGTTTTCCAGGTTGAACTTGATGAGGTCGGTGTTATTCAACAGTTTGGTAAGTTTGATAGAATAACTAACCCGGGCCTTCATTTTAAACTTCCTACAGGGATTGAAAAAGTTACCAAGGTGCAGGTTAAAAGAGTTCGCAAAGAAGAATTCGGTTTCAGAACAGTTCAAGGGACTAATAATTCACGCTACTTTGATGAGAATGACGGGCAGGACGTTTCAATGATGCTGGCAGGAGATCTTAATGTTGCTGTTGTACCATGGATTGTTCAGTACAGAGTTTCAAATCCTGAAAAATTTCTTTTTGAAGTAAGGGATGTAACAACCTTATTAAGAGATATGTCTGAGGCTACAATGCGGACTATCATAGGTGATAGAAGTATTAATGAAGTTATCAGTGAGAGAGAAGAAATAGCGATTGCAGCAAAAGAAAGCCTTCAAGAAGAGATGGATGAGGCAAGTGCGGGTATCAAAATTGTAACAATTGAGATGAAAAAAACAAATGTCCCAGGACCTGTGCAGGATTCTTTTAATGAAGTTAATGAAGCAATTCAGGAAAAAGAGCAGACAATATACAAAGCTAAAGAAGAGTATAATAAGGCAATCCCGCGAGCTGAAGGTGAAGCAAAACGTGTTGTTGAATCAGCCCATGGTTATGCAATCGACAGAGTGAATCGAGCACAGGGTGATGTTGCAAAGTTTTCAGCTGTCTACAAAGAATATGTTAAAGCAAAAGATGTTACAAAAAAGAGATTATATTTAGAGGCAATGGAAGAAGTTATACCAAAACTTGGTAAAAAATATATAATGGATTCAAGCCAGAAAAACCTGCTGCCTTTACTTAATTTAAGTGGAGAAACAGCATTGCCAACACAAGTAAAATCAACTTTGAAATAAAATGGTGCAATAAAATGAATGATACAATAAAAATAGTTTTAGTAGCTTTAGTATTGGTGATCGGCGTTATTGTCTTCTCTTCTGTTTATACAGTAGATGAAACAGAACAGGTTGTAATTACACAATTTGGTAAAGTTATTGGTACACCTATTGTAGAACCTGGTTTGAGATTTTAAATACCAATAATTCAAAAAATAAACCGCTTTCCTGATGTTCTTCTTGAATGGGATGGAGATCCGGGTCAGGTTAATACAAAAGATAAAACCTATATATGGGTTGATACTTTTGCAAGATGGAAAATAGTTGATCCGGTTAAATATTTCCAGACTGTAAATAATGAACTTGCTGCAAAAGAGCGGCTTGATGATATTATTGGTCCTGCCATGAGAAACCTTGTAACCTCGCACCCTCTTGTGGAAAGTGTCCGCAACACTGACAGGGCAATGGATACGTTTACAGCAAGTGCTGACAAAGAAGACAAGCATTCAAGATATGATATCACTCTTGGACGGGATGAAATAACAAGACTTATTAAGGAACAGGCAAAACCAAAGCTTGCTGAGTTCGGAATAAAACTTGAAGATGTGAAGATAAAGCGTATCAACTATATTGATAAGGTTAGAGAAGCAGTTTATGGCAGAATGATCGCTGAAAGAAGCCAGATCGCCGAGAAATTCCGTGCTGAAGGTATGGGAAGCGCAAGTGAAATAAGAGGACAGAAAGAAAGAGAACTTCAGGTTATTGAATCAGGGGCATATAAAGAAGCCCAGACTATTAAAGGTGGGGCAGATGCTGAAGCAACTTTGATCTATGCCAAGGCCTATGGGGTTGATCCTGAATTTTATTCATTCCTTAAAACCCTTGACGTATATCAAACAGCACTAGGTCTGGACAGCACTCTTGTGCTTTCAACAGACTCTGACTTTATGAGATATTTTAAGGAATATTGATTAAGAATAAATAGTATTAATAATGATCTATATAATAACCTGATAGGTATTGAGATGGATGGCTTTCACTATTTTTCTCAATACCTTATGGTTATAGTATGGCTATAGTTGCTTAATATGAATGCTTTAAATTTATAACAGACTATTTTTTTAGATTATTTTTTTTAGACTATTTTTTCTTTCTCTGGTGTCTTGTTTTTGCAAGATGTTTTCTGTGTTTATGTTTTGACATTTTCTTTTTTCTCTTTTTTTGAACACTGCTCAAGGCTTTACCTCCTAATTGGTACATTAAATTTAGTTATAATTAACAATAATTATATATAATCGTTAAACATAACATATTTTGAAAAATTGTCCATGA
>JAIOSM010000293.1 GCA_021107575.1 Desulfobacteraceae bacterium
CCCATGAAAATCACTATCCATCCATAGTGTATTTTCTTTTCCATGTACTCCCTCCTTCTATTTAAATAGTTGCATAAATAATCCCCAAAAAAGGATGCACTTTTTCATCATCATACTCCAAAAAAATCTATTATTTTTACAATACTTGCAACAAATGAGTCTCAGCGTAATTTATATCCAGATTAATTTGCCTTGATAAGTTCAATACCAATCATAAGTAAATACATTGTATAGTAATAATTTGTATTTTATGGCATTAGAAATGTCAATTTATTATTAACATTTCTAATGCTGTAAAATTATCTGACTATTGTTTTTTAGCCAGGCTTATTTTAATCATGCTATCTACTCTTTAAAAATGATCACAAAAAAGTATTTATGATTATTATGGCCTGCATTAACAACTTTTCTTGACAAAAATAAGGTCACTGTCTTATTATAACCCCAAATGAAAAGGAGCGTGCCGATAAAATTTAATCATGAAGACTCACTTGGAAAACCATTCTTTTAATATTAAAGGGCGAGAAATAGAACTCCCTTTTACTGTTACTGTAAAAACCAGTACTGGAGAGTTTCAAGTTACTACTACAAAGCTTTTTAAAATTGCACCAAACAAGCGCATAGTCTGCTCGGGAAAATGGGGTGAAGAACGGATTGTGATGAAGTTTTTCCTCAAATCCAGAAGAACTGATCATTATTTTAATAAAGAATTTAGGGGACTTCAAGCATTAAAAAGAGCTGGTATCAGAACCCCTGAAATTGTTTTCTTCGGCATGGTAGAAAATAGCAGTATAAAAGTGATTGCTACAAAAGAAATTTGGCCTGCATCAGATATGATGTCAGTATGGAATAATAACAAAAAATATTCAATCTATGCAGACCTTCAAAAACAAATTGTACAAAGAATAGCTGTTTTGCATAATGCCGGCCTTAAACAGACCGACCTCCATCTTGGAAACTTCCTTATTTCAAAAAATAGAATTTATACTATTGATGGAGATGGAGTTGACGTCACAAGCAAGGGAGAACCTCTATCAGAGGAATTAAGCCTTGAGAACCTCAGTATTCTCTTTGGTCAATTCTACCCGCATCTTGATAAAATTGCTGAAAACTCTCTTGAATATTATGCTGAGTGCAGAGGATGGGCTTATGATCCTGAATTGAGTGACAGGCTTTTTACCCGATTAAAACCAAGAATTCAAAAGGTTCGAGCCAGAAAGCTGAAAAAATATCTTAAAAAAATATTTAGAGAATGTTCTGAGTTTGTCCATAAAAAAACCCGGGATGAAGAGTTGGTTTGTGATCGAAAGGCTTATGATTCAGGACTTAAAAAATTTATTAAAAATCCAGACCATTTTATAAAAAAGGGAAGAATACTTATAGATGGGAACCTTTCATCAATTGTACAAATTGATATTGATAACACTGTGTATGTAATAAAAATGTACAATATCAAAAGCTTTTCTCTTTCTTTTAAAAAATTTCTTAAAACAACCCGCGGACGAATATTGTGGCACAATGCCCAATTACTTAAACAACTCGGGATACAATGTCCATATCCTATTCTCTTTATGGAAAAATACTCTGGATCTTTTTGTTTAAAATCATATTTTATTGTTAAACATATCATAGAATATAAACCAGAGAATTATTCCACTTTCTTTCAACGGCTTGAGAAGAACAAACTTAATCCTGAACAGGGAGGATGGTAGCTGCTATGGAAAAAATAATACTCGGACTGTCCGGTGCATTGACTCACGATCCTTCTGCTGCACTTTATGTAGGTGAAAAACTCGTAGCTGCCGCAGAAGAAGAGCGCTTTATCCGGGATAAACATGCCAAAAATAAAATACCTGAAAAGGCTGCTGCATTCTGTCTTGAATATGCCGGCATCCGGCCTGACCAAATTGATGTTGTTGCCTTTCCTTTTGCCAAAGTAAGCCTTGCCTCCCCTGGTCGGTGGCATTTTGCCAGGCGTTACTGGTATGCACCTGATCGCGCCTTAGATGCCTTGTTCAACGGAAACCGTCATTATCGACGGAATGTACGCCGGGTTAAGGGATTACTGAAAAAACTCGGAATTTCCTGGGATAAAATTAAATTTGTACCAGTGGAACACCATCTTGCCCATGCAAGCTCCGCATATCACCTCAGTGGCTTCAAAGAAAAGTGTGCCATACTTGGTATTGATGGCAAGGGCGAATATGCCACAACTTTTTTCGGGTTTGGAGAAAACGGCAAAATCCACAAGATTAAAGAATTTTTTGACCCTGATTCTCTGGGTGGTATGTATGGCGCATTTACCCAATATCTTGGGTTTGAAATGCTGGATGGTGAATACAAGGTAATGGGCATGGCTCCCTATGGTGATCCTGAAAAATATGACTTTTCCAGACTTATCGATTTTGACAAAACTACCTTTACCGTGAACACAAAATTTCTGAACACCGTGGGGTTGCGGCGCTATAAAGATGAAAAGGGCAAAAAATATTATTTCAGTCCCAGGCTTATTGAATGGCTGGGACCTCAACGTGTCGGAGATGACATTGATGACCCTTATGTAGACTATGCAGCAGCCATGCAGCATCTCTTTGAAAAAGTCTCTTTAGGACTTATCGATCATTATCTTGGAGATATTATAAAACAGACCGGTAAGCTCTGCTTTGCCGGTGGTGGAGCACTTAACGTAAAACTCAACCAGCGGATCATTGCTATGCCCTATGTCAAAGAGCTCTTTGCCCAGCCGGCAGGCAGTGATGCCGGAACTGCTATAGGCGCAGCATCCTATGCAGCATCCCTCATGGGAATCTCTGTAGAAAAAATGGATCATGTATTTCTTGGACCTTGTTTTACACAAGAGCAATGTCTTACTGCAATAAAGGCCCAAAGTGAAAGCCAGAATGCAGACGGTAATAAAGAAATGACCTGGGAAATCATGGATGATCCTGCAAAGGCTACTGCTGAAATACTTGCTACAGGCAATCCGGTGGCATGGTTCCAGGGGCGCATGGAGTTTGGTCCCAGAGCTCTTGGCTGCCGGAGCATTCTTGGTTGCCCCAGTATTAAAGGAATCTCTGATCGGATCAATGAACAAATCAAATACAGGGAAAGATGGCGTCCATTTTGCCCGAGTGTTCTTGACACCGTGGCTGAAGACCTTCTCCAGACAAGCCATCCTGCACCTTATATGACCTTTACGTTTGAGGTGGCTGAACACTGGAGAGAACGTATCCCCGAGGTTGTCCATGAAGATGGAACAGCCAGAGCCCAGGTGGTTTCCAAGGAAACTAATCCAAAATATTATCAGTTGCTTTTAGAGCTTGAGAAACTAACCGGCAACGGAGTTGTACTCAATACATCACTTAACCGCCGGGGTGAACCTGTGGTCTGTACACCTGAAGATGCATTAAATATGTTTTTCAGCTGCAATCTTGAATATCTTGTTCTGGAAAATATTCTGGTGAGAAAAATAAAAAAGGCTTGAATATTCTAATTATCTACTGATCTTATTAATTCTTTTAATTAATTGCCCTACATCTTTGTCTATGCTTGTTTTGTTAAGATATTTTAAAAGAAAATAAATTTTATCTTTAGAGCTCAACATCGGAAGCCGTCTGTTCAGTGTTTCCAAATCTCTCAGTTGTTTTTTACTATTATAAGAGACCTTTCTTGCGCTTTCTAAATCAATAAATCTGCAGACAGGAGTCTTTGATTGTTTTTTCCCGGTTTTACAAAAATCTTTATCAATATAGATATGTTTAGGATAAAGGCAATGGTGCATTAATCCTGACAGATGAGTCTTTTGTATCAATGCTGCTATGTTTGCAATTAAAGCTCTTTTTATTTTTAGTTGTTCAAATCCATGTAAGCCCCTGTATTGTTCTCGTGCTTCATCAAGCGGAATGTAATCATCAAGGGCTCTGGTTATCAGTATTCCCTGGGTCTTTCCAGGCATGCTCCCAGATTTTTTTCTAATGCCAAAATAAACAACATCCATAGTCGGTATTTTTAAAGACTCGAATAATTGTATATTTTCATACTCTTTTTGTACAATTAATCTTCTAAAGGGTGGTTTTATAGAATATGAGAAATAATTTTCCTGCTTTTTTAAAAAAAAAGCGTGTCCATTATATTGGATTCTTGAAACGCCGCTCCAAGCACTTTTTGAGTCTCTGCGTCCAAGGTTTGGTTCTTCAAACCAGAGATCGTTCCTGTTCCACAGGCCCTTAAAATAACTCTGTTCATTGTTGCTGATAAGAAGGGTTTTAAACTCAGGATCAATATACTCATTAATTATCATGATAGCCTATTTTAAATCAATCATACGTTTCACTGCTGTGAAGGCATCTTTTCTGATACCTTCAGGGATCTTTACTTCGAAAAGTGACGAATTTTCAAGACTGTTAAGTACATGTTCAAGCGTTATTTTCTTCATATCTTCACAAAACATTTTTTCAGATGCAGCAAAAAATTGTTTGTCCGGGCAAGCTTTAGATAAAGGATAAAGATGCCCGATTTCTGTTCCAATAATAAAGGAGTCATGATCTGTTTCTTTGGCAAACCGAATCATCCCTGATGTGCTTTCCACGCTGTCTGCTAATTCAAGGACTTCAGGCGGACATTCAGGATGAGCTATAAATAAGGCTTTAGGGTGTTCTTTTTTTACTTTTAAAACATCTTCTTTGGTCAGGTTATCATGATAGGGGCAATACCCTTCCCAAAGATGTATTTTTTTATTTGTTTTTGAGGCTGCATATTGTGCAAGATTTTTATCAGGGGTCATGAGGATTTCTTCAGAACCGATTGATTCTATTACATCAATAACATTTGCAGATGTGCAGCAAATATCAGAAAGAGCTTTTACAGCAGCAGTTGAGTTAACATAGGTTACAACAGGAACACCTCCAAGCTGCTGTTT
>JAIOSM010000222.1 GCA_021107575.1 Desulfobacteraceae bacterium
TGCAACACTAAAAGCTAGCCTCGCACGCATTCCGCTACTGTATGTTTTAACAGGTTGGTTGATAAAATCACCAATATCAGCGAATTCAATGATATCCAGAGACTTTTGTTCCATTTCATCAGTGGTAAATCCGTTAATAGCACCATTAATAAAAATATTCTGCAATCCGGTATTTTCCAGATTAAACCCGGAGCCCAGTTCCAACAAAGCAGAAATTTTTCCTTCTACATGATAATGACCAAAGCTCGGTGTCAACACTCCAGTCAAAACCTTTAGTAAAGTCGATTTTCCACTCCCGTTTTCCCCTATAACACCAACGATTTCGCCTTTCTTCACATCCAAGGATATATCATTCAATGCATAAAATTCCTTATGATATTTTTTTTTAAAAGGATGTAATGATTCTTTCAACCTGTCCAAAGGATCGTTATAGAGTTTATAGATTTTTGAAATGTTATTTACTGATATAGCAATGTTATCTGATGTCGGAGACCGCTCCATTTTTTTCTATTTTCCTGTTATTAGCTTTTTTAAAACAATTTTGTTTTAAAGCACATCCCCAAAATGAGGACGTAAACGTTTAAACACAATGGCCCCTAATATAAAAAAAAATGAGGTTATCATCCAAAATACAACAAGTTCCATTCCCCTGTTCCAAAACCACTGCTCACTGATAAATGTATCCCGATACCCTGATACAATAAAGTACATCGGATTTAACTTAATAATGAATAAGTATTTATCCGGTACTAAATCAATGGACCAAAAAAGAGGCGTACCCCAAAACCCTACTTGTAAAATAATACCCACGAAGGGGGAGATATCTTTAATAAATACTCTTAAAGAAGCAAACAGCCAATTCAATCCTAACAATAAAGTAAAGAGACTGAAGGTATAAAATGGTAATTGAAGCCAGTAAACTGTCGGGAAATAGTCGTTACATAAAAAAATGATCACCAGAATCATCAAAAAAATTACATGAATTAAGAGTGCTGATAAATTATTTATAATGGGTAGAATACTCACCCGAAAGTCCACTTTTTTTACTAAATAACTCTTAGAACTAATAGCAGTAACTCCGGAACTTAAAGCTTCAGAAAAGAAAAACCAAGCAGCAAATCCACAAGTTAACCAAATTACAAACGGAACCCCATTCGTTGATGGTGCCGATCTAATACCAATTTCAAAGACAAACCAAATAACAACAATAAAAACTGTAGGTTTTATAAATGCCCAGACTAAACCCAAATATGACCCCAAATACTCCTGTTTAAAGTCATTTACAGCTAAAGTCATTAGTAGCTTTCGATTTTTCATTAAGGCTTTAATAAATTGCATAAATTCAATTAGAAATCGCATACTCTTTCACCAAGGCCTTTACATAATTCTTTTTTTAAAATTCATTTTGTTATACAAGGTCTCCTTTGCATATAGCTCTGCCTTGTCAATTTCAGTCAGTAACCACCATAACTTACTGAAATATATGGTTTTTTAGTCAAACGACTTCGGACCAAGTAGTATTTACAAAACCACCCAAAATCGATATTATTTGTTATCACCTAAAAAATAAAAAAAGTAAAGTAAATTCCAAAAAGCCGGTGGAACATAAAGCTATAAAAGACTCTTAAAAAAAATATTTTACTATATTTTTACTATTTAGTGGTTTATTATATAAGATTAATGTTAATTATATATAATATTGATTGCAATGAACCTAATTGATGCACATTGCCATTTGCAGGATTCACGATTAATTAAAGATCAGGATCAGATAATAAAGCATGCTATTGCTGCTGGTGTTGAATATATGATTTGTTGTGCAACATCTGAAAAAGACTGGGAGGATGTGCAAAAGCTTTCGCTAAAGCATAACTCTGTAATCCCTAATTATGGAATACATCCATGGTTTGTTGATAATCTTTCATCAGATTGGAAAGAGAACCTTATTGATCTTCTATTATCTGAGACTGCCAGGTTGAAAAATAATTTCACCCCGGGCATTGGAGAAGCAGGACTGGATTTTGCTATAAAGAAATATGATCGGGCTTTACAAGAAAAAATATTTACAGAGCAGCTTATTCTTGCAAAAGAAATGAGGCTTCCCATCTCAATCCATATTAGAAAAGCCTGGGACTTATTTATTAATATAATGAAAAAAATTGGCAAGCTTGAGGGTAATGGTCTAATACATTCTTATTCAGGATCTGCTGATATGATTCCTATATTTGAAAAATATGGTTTCTACATCTCATTTTCAGGGTCCACAACACGCCCAAACGCAAACAAAGTAAAAAAAGCCTTAAAAGCTGTTTCAGAAAACAGAATGCTGGTTGAAACTGACAGCCCTGATATTTTGCCAAGTATGTTACCAGAAAATAAAACAGACAAGGTAAATATGCCGGAAAACCTTGTTTTTATAGCCAACATTGCTTCACAAATTAGAAAAATTCCTGTAAAAGAATATGCAACACAAACATATAGCAATGGGGTCAGATTATTTAAAATATCTGGAAAATAGTTTTAATTATGAAAAGTATCTTTTTAATTGGAATTGGTGGCTTTATAGGATCAATAATGCGCTATATTATTTATATCTGGTCGCAAAGCTTATTTAAAGAACTCTCCTTTCCCTTGGGCACCTTGATTGTAAATATCACCGGCTGCCTTTTGCTGGGACTTTTAAACGGGTGGGCAGAAAATTATCAATTTTTTACTCTCCAAATCCGATTATTCTTATTTGTTGGGCTCCTTGGCAGTTTCACAACCTTTTCAACCTTTGCCTATCAAACCATTGAAATGATTCAAAATGGACATCCTTATCAAGCTTTGCTTAATATAACAATTCAAGTAATTGTTGGACTTTTGGCTGCATTTATTGGTTTTCAGATAGCATACAGATCATAAAAAAATAAGCAGGTATTGAATGAATCAATTTACACGGACAGAACAGCTTCTTGGGTCTGAAGCATTATACAAAATAAAACAGGCGAGGGTTGCAGTTTTTGGTCTTGGAGCTGTAGGGTCATTTGCAGTGGAGGCATTAGCTCGAACAGGGATCGGCTTTTTCAACCTGATTGATTTTGATGAAATAGACCCTTCAAATATCAATCGCCAGATTTATGCTTTGCATTCCACGATCGGAGAAAAAAAGGCACTTGTTGCAAAAAAAAGGATTAAAGATATAAACCCTGACTGTACTGTTGAAATCCATGATTCCTTTGTTAATGCTGAAAGCATTGAAGATCTGTTGACACAAGATGTTGATATTGTCATCGATGCCATAGACGGCTTAAACTCCAAAGTAAACCTTATCTGCAAGGCAAAGGAAAAAGGCTTAAAGATAGTTTCAAGCATGGGGGCGGCCGGTAAAACAGATGTGTCAATGATAAAAACCAGTGACCTTTTTGAAACAAGCATTTGTCCCCTTGCACGATTTGTCCGGCGGAGACTTCGAAGGCGTGGTGTTTCTATAGGTATCCCATGTGTTTATTCAGAAGAGCCGCCAAAGGGTGGTACAAAAAATCAATTATCGGAAGCAGGATCAAACATGGAACCGGATCATGGGAGAATAAGATCGTCTCTTGGAACGGTCCCCTATGTTACTGGCACTTTTGGTTTAATGATTGCCAGTCTTGTAATTGATACCATAATTAACTTTTAAACTAATATTTTGCGCATCTTTGGATTATAATATATTGCATTTAAAATGCAAAAAAGGGTGATCTTTCTTAATTATAGAAGACACAAAATCATGCTGCATTCTCGTATGTTGTCTGATTATATTCATCCTCAAAAACCTGTGGACTGACAAGCCAAACTCACTTTTGGGCTGGAGATGGAGATGGTATGCCGGATGGTGCCCTGGCTGGAAAAAGTATATCACATCCTTACCGGATGAACAGCGTGTCAAACTGGCTGAAAAATATGATATGAAGAAATATAAATCTAAACCACACCGTTCACTTGAATTTCAAACAAACTTATAAAAAATTCCCTTCCTGACGCTACGTTGTTAGATGTGTGACGTATAAAATGAAGAGGTCTCACGTTCCTAATCTTGATAATGAGAGATCAGATTTTCTTTAATATAGGATGCGATGGCTCTGGCGACTATTTCATTGCCTTCTTGGTTGAAATGGCAAATATCATAATAGATGGACTCTGTTGAGGTTAAAAAAACAGTATTCAGATCTTTGTATAATACCCCCCAGTCTTTTAGTTCCTCAGCCTTAGCTTTTAACATCGGATAGATCAATCGAACCCCTTGAGCCCATAAGTGATCGCTTGAACCAATCCGTTTGAGTTCTTCTTTAGTGAACTGCCTGATTGAATCGGGATCATGGGGCGTGGGTTGCAGTATATGGAAGTAGCGTATTTGGTTTGCCGTACAGATGTCGTGCATCAACTTTGATGACCACTGCCAAATTGTAGCGATGTCGTTTAGATCAGTGCTAAAATTCGGACCTTTAATGGTCAATTTACGTGTATCCTTGGCTATGGTTTCACTTTTCTCAATATATAGTATCTCCTGATGCGTCATTTCATTTTTCCATCGCTCCTGTTGCTTTAAAAAAATAAAGGAGAGGATGCTACTGAAGGAAAATTTTTGTGCAAGACCTGAAAATTGCTTCATTTTCACTAATGCACGTTGATGCTTCCCCAAAATTTTACGGATTTCTCCGCTCAAAGCAAAACCCTTAGTCAGATGGGTCCAGTGTGAATGAGACGGATAAGCAGGCGAAATTCCGCTCTTCAAATTCGCATAGGCCAAAGCAGCTTCATTGAATCCGTCAATATTAATCACCATATCGGGAACAAATGAGTTTATTAATATAAAATTCAAGAGATTTAGCTGTTGGGGTTGTTTGTATCCACCAGAGGCAAGATTGAACAGAATGATGTTTTTCTCTTTAAAAAAACGGTGTTGGTTTAATTGAATAATAAACTCCTTAGATGTTTGTAACACAAACCACATTGCAACCGAACCGCCCATGACGGCAATGACATAATCATTTTCATTTTTGGTTAAGGGGATGTCAAATTTTGAAACAAAACCAAGACTGTTCCTTGTAATGTACAGCCAGTCAGGATCTGGGTCATTTTCTGACTGTAGATTGATTCGGCTTTGAGAGAGTCGTTCTTTCAATATAGTTCCAGGTGTTTCAATCCAGCCGATATAAGGATTTAAAAGGCGGTTTGGAAAAGATACTGATTTTTTACTTTCCGATTGAACCGCAACCGCAGCCTTATCGATTTGGGTGCCCATAGCTCGAAATAAAAGATCAAAAATGATCAGGAGAGTAAGTAGCACCACGGTATTTACTGTAATGACAACGACTATTTTTTTGATAGTATTTCTATTCATGATTACTCCGAGACAGCAGGTTAAACAGGTTCAATCGCGACCTTTTAGTAATCGGTTTTTTAAAAAAATCCGTATTATACTGGGGACAACCAGTTTGATACTTACCAGTATTTTAATAGTGAAAAAACTCTAAAATACTGTTTTCATTAGCCAATATAATATTTTCTGGGTCAACTGACTTCAGGAAATGACACATACTAATATATTTCTTCAAAAACACCCCTAAAAAAGTGTGTAAATAAATGGTGCAATAACTGATCCCTGAGAGAATCCAATCAGAAATCCCAATAACAGCAATACAAAGATTAGGGGGGCCATCCAAAATTTCCTCCTGGCTCTCATAAATCCCCACAAATCTCCAAATAAATCTATCATCAGTATATATTCTCCATATGCTTTTTAGGTTGTTGAGTGCTAGCTATCCAGTATGAGGAGCAAGATTCATCTTTAAATTTCCTATTCATTGCATCTCTACTGAACAGTTTAAATACCAGAGCCAGGGGTGTAAAGATACCGAAAAAAACAATTCCCAATAAGATTGTGGTATTAACCTTTCCAAGTAAAAGTGTAAAATGCATCCAGATCCTGTGCAATACTCTCAATTTGCCAGGAGCAACTATTGCCCAAAAAATCAATATGACCGATACAGTCCAGGGAAGAACGGAAATTGTTTTTTTAAATATTAAAGGCAACACCAGGCCGAATATAACTCCAATAAACAAAGCCATAAGCAAACCAAAGTTTCGATATTCTTGTTTATTTAATATTGGGATAGTCATGTTTACTCCTTTAATCAAGTTCAAAATCGTGTTTCCAACTGTCTGACAGATCAATCTTTGGCTGATCCGATTTAACAAGCAGGATGTTTTCCATTACCAAATAGTCCATATTGGTCCGAATAAAACATTGGTAAGCCTCTTTAGGGCTGCAGACAATGGGCTCTCCACGAACATTAAACGATGTATTTATTAATACAGGACAACCTGTCTGTTGCTCAAAATGATCAATAAGATTCCAATAGCGTGGACTGGTTTGTCTGTGAACAGTTTGGGCCCTGGATGAAAAATCCACATGCGTTACAGCGGGAATTACGGAACGTGGGACCGCAAGCTTATCAAACCCAGATATTTTGTAATTATCAGTTTCTTGGAGTAGTCGTTTATCTTTATTGACAGCTGCTACAATAAGCATATAGGGGCTTGAACCTTCTATATCAAACCAGGTAGATGCTTCTTCGGATTTAACAGACGGAGCAAACGGTCTGAAGGACTCCCGATATTTAATTTTAAGATTCATTTTAGCCTGCATGGTCTTATTCCTGGGATCTCCGATGATTGAACGTGCCCCCAATGCCCTTGGACCAAATTCCATTCTACCCTGGAACCATCCAACAACAGCCCCTTGGGCAACAAGGCTTGCAACCTTTGGTAGTAATTGATCATCTTCAAGTCTTTGGTAGTCTGCTTTTATTTCATCCAGAAACTTTATGATCTCATTATTGGAATATGATGGTCCTAGTAGAGAGCCCTGCATAGCATCGACCTTGCTGTTAAATATACGTTCTTTTTCCAGATAATCATACCAGATGGAATAAGCTGCCCCCAAAGCGCAACCTGCATCCCCTGCCGCCGGTTGTATCCAGACATTTTTAAAAACGCCCTTTTTTTTGAGCTTCCCATTGGCAACGCAATTAAGTGCAACGCCTCCGGCAATGCATAAATTATCAACATCAAACTCCCTCTTTATTGATTTAACAATTTTCAGGATGATATCTTCAGTCACCGTTTGAATTGACCGTGCGATGTCCATCTCTTTTTGGGTGATTTTTGATTCTGGTTTTCTTGGTGGGCCATTGAATAATTTTGCAAATCGTTTATTGGTCATTGTCAAACCAATGGTGTAGTTAAAATAATCCATGTTCAAACGAAAACTGCCATCGGCTTTTAGATCGACAATGTGCTTGTAAATGAGATCGACATAGATGGGTTCTCCATAAGGAGCAAGCCCCATGAGTTTATACTCACCAGAGTTGACCTTAAATCCCGTATAATAAGTAAATGCAGAATAGAGCAACCCTAATGAATGGGGAAATTTAATTTCCCAACAAGGGGTTAACCTGTTTGCCTCCCCCGTCCAAATCGTTGTAGTTGACCATTCACCAACACCATCAAGACACAAGATTGCGGCCTTATTAAAGGTGGACGGGAAAAAAGCAGATGCTGCATGGGCCTGGTGATGTTCTGTAAACATTAAAGGTGGCAAATCCTTTTGAGATAGTCCGCTTAATTGTGAAAGTTCCTGTTTGAAATTTTTTTTAAAGAACAACTTTTTTTTGATCCATATGGGCATGGCAGATATAAAAGAATGAATGCCCTTGGGGGCATAAGCAAGGTAGGTTTCCAATAAACGCTCAAATTTGACTAATGGTTTATCATAAAAAACAACGTAGTCGATGTCTTTTAATCCAAGCCTGGCTTGATTCAAACAGTATAATATGGATTGGGTTGGAAAAGAAGGATCATGTTTCTTCCTTGTAAAGCGTTCTTCTTGTGCTGCGGCAACGATTTCACCATTAGAGAGTATAGCAGCTGCACTATCGTGGTAATAAGCTGAAATACCAAGTATGTGTGTGATCAATTGACCTTCCCCCATCCTGATCCTTCTTTGAATTTGTAGACACAAAATCAGGCTACATTCTTGTATAGTTTTTCGATAATATCGATCCTCAAAATTCTGTGGGCTTATAAGCCCAAGATAAGAATGCCTCCTTTTTCGGTTATAGAATACTTCAATGTATTCAAAAATGCAACTTTGTGCTTCTTGCCTTGTCTCATAACTTTGACCATAAATTTCTTCAAACTTTAGAGTATGGAAGAATGATTCTGATGGTGCATTATCCAGGCAATTGCCTGGACGGCTCATACTTTGAACCAGATTGTATTCTGCTAATTTTTTTCTAAAAATATTACTTGCATATTCTCAGCCATTGACCAACCAATAATTTTTCTGGAGAATAAATCCAGTATTACACATAAATATAACCACCCACTCCTTGTTCTTACATAGGTAAGATCAGAAGTCCAAATCTGATTTGGTTTTGATGGTTTAAAATTTCTTTTTACAAGATCAGGAGATGTCTTCAAATTATGATTTGAATTGGTAGTCACTTTATCTTCTTGCTTTTGGCATTAATCTCTCTTGTTTCATTAACCTGCAAACCCTGTTTTTCGAACATGTGATTCCTTGTTCTTTTAATTCTTTTGCAATACGGGGGCTGCCATACCTTTCTTTATATTCAAAAAATATCCTTTTGATTTTTTTTGTTCTGAGTTGCAGATAGCCAATGCTTTTTTTAAGAAAATAATTCTTTTTAAAATGGAATACGGCAAAATATTCCCCTTGTAATATTTTGTATAAAAAGGAATTTTTTATACAAAATTGGGGTGGTTGTAGCAGTTAAGTCACAATGCAGTGGCAAATAAAATTTTGGCTTACTTTTTGCAAATCAATGATTTTAAATAATTATTTACGATAAAGCGAGGTAATGTTATGAATATTCCAAGAATATCCTATAGTATCCAGTATGAAAATTTATTTTCCAATAATATGAATCAACATTCATTGCCAAGCCGGGACTATGAAGTTTTTAATATAGAAAGTATGCATAAAGGAGTAATAGGTCCGGGATCCTGGTTGCCAGGCAATGCTGGAGAAATAGATGGACCGGGGGGAATTAGCGCGATATATATCAATGGGCCACCGGTAAGGCCACCTGAGGTAACAGATATCAACGGACCACCGGTAAGACCACCTGAGGTAACAGATATCAACGGACCACCAGTAAGACCACCTGAGGTAACAGATATCAACGGACCACCAGTAAGACAACCTGAAGAAACAGATAACAAAGAACCAACGGTAGGAACATATGAAGTAACAGATAACAATGAACCACCGTTAGTAAAATAATAAGAAAAAGAAAACAAA
>JAIOSM010000320.1 GCA_021107575.1 Desulfobacteraceae bacterium
TTAGAAAGCCCGCACATAATTAGAGTACCCTCATCCATACCTTCAGGTCTTTCATGGGCTTGCCGGATTGTAACAGCAGGAAAACCTAATAATGAGCTTTCCTCTGTTATAGTCCCACTGTCTGACACTACACACATGGCATTCATCTGTAATGCTATGTAATCAAAAAAACCGAGCGGCTTCATGAACTCGATTTTTTTATCAAAATCATCTCTTCCAGATTCTTCAATCCTTTTCCTTGTCCGGGGATGAGTGGATACTATTAAAGATTTTTTATATATTTTTGCAATAGCGTTCAATGAATCTAAGAGTTCTGCAAAATTTTTTTCTGAATCTATATTCTCTTCTCTATGGGCACTGACTAAAAAATAATCTCTTTTTGATAAATTCAATTTTTTTAAAATATTTGATTTTTTAATCTGAGCCATATGAAAACCGAGCACCTCTTTCATTGAAGAACCTGTTTTAATAATAGTTTCAGGCCGTATCCCTTCAGCAATCAGATAACGACGAGCATGCTCAGTTAATGTCATATTTATATCACTTGTATGATCAACAATTTTTCGATTTATCTCTTCAGGTACTCTTTGATCAAAACACCTATTACCTGCTTCCATATGAAAGATTGGTATTTTACGACGTTTTACAGATATAACTGATAGGCAACTGTTGGTATCACCATATAACAAAACAGCATCCGGCTTCTCTCTTTCAAGGACTTCATCAGCCTTGGTAATAATATTCCCTATTGTTTCAGCAGTAGTTTTCCCTACAGAATCAAGAAAATAATCAGGCTTTTTAATACCAAGTTCCTTAAAAAAAATTTCATTAAGTTCATAATCATAATTTTGGCCTGTATGCACTAGGACATGATCAGTAAATTTATCTAATTCTGCAACAACTCTACTTATTTTTATCAATTCAGGACGTGTCCCGACAATTGTCATTACTTTTAATGGCATAACAGCCCCCTCACTCTATTGATTCTCTTTTTCTTTTAAAGCGTCTTTAACATAATCCAACGACAGAAGTAATGCTTTTATTTCCTCTATACTAAGCCTTCTAGTATTATGCGATGTATAATCTTTTTCAATTGAGAGTTTATTCTCTCCTTTAATAAAATATTTATCATAATTTAAGTCCCTGCTGTCAGGTCTGAGTCTCAGGTAATCATCAAGGTCTTCTGCACCAGCAAGTTCTTCTCTGCTTACAAGAGTTTCAAATTTTTTCTCACCATGCCTTGTACCAATTACTCTAACTTCATTGTCTGCTTTAAAAAGTTGTTTAAGTGCTATTGTAAGGTCTTCTATGGTTGCAGCCGGCGCTTTTTGAACAAAGATATCCCCCTGGTTTGCATGATTAAACGCAAAAAGAACAAGCTCAACAGCCTGATTAAGAGACATCATAAAACGTGTCATTTCCGGATCAGTAACAGTTAAAGGCTTTTCTTCAATAATTTGTTTTATAAATAAAGGAATAACCGAACCACGTGATGCCATAACATTCCCATAACGAGTAGCACACAAAAGAGTATTATCATTGCCAATATTTCTTGAACGAGCAACCATAACTTTTTCGCTCATAGCTTTGGTCATACCCATTACATTTATTGGGTACACAGCCTTGTCAGTACTCAAAACAATTACTTTTTTAACACTGTTGACAATAGCTGCATTTAAGACATTCTCAGTCCCAAGAATATTAGTTTTTACAGCCTGAATAGGATAAAATTCACAAGATGGTACTTGCTTAAGAGCAGCAGCATGAAATACGTAATCAACATTATTCAGGGCTTTATTAATGCTCCCGTAATCTCTGACATCGCCAATATAATATTTGACTTTTTCATTACGCAGTTTATGACGCATGTCATCCTGTTTTTTTTCATCCCGGCTAAAAATCCGAATTTCTTTTATATTTGTTGCAAGAAAGCGGCTTAAAACTGCATTGCCAAAGGACCCTGTTCCCCCTGTTATCAACAACACTGTATCATTAAACATAACTAACCTTTTTAAATAAATTGTTTATGTATCTCATAATACTTTTTAGCGGAAGCAGCCCATGTATAATACCTTTTGCAAAATTGTTTTAAATTATTGCCTTTTTCAACTAATTTGTCCGGGTCCGCTAACATCTCTTTAATACCCGATTTTACTCCTTCAATAGTTGCCGGGACTACTATGCCGCCATTTACATCTCCAATCTCATCAAAGCCACACTGATCTGTAATGACAACCGGTGTACCGGTTATTCCAGCCTCTAAAACAACAATAGACATGGCTTCCTGCCTTGATGGAATAACAACTAAATCAGCAGCATGATATGCCTTTGATTTTTCCTGGCCGCCTACATATCCTGCAAATATTATATCATCAAAATTATTTGAGCTTTTAACTTTTTTCATCATTTCATCTAACATACCTTCATCAGGTCCAATAATTAAAAGCTGGTAATCTTGAATTTTTTCCTTTAAATCAATAAATGCGTTCAAAAGAATATCAGGACCTTTGATATGATTTAATCTTCCAAGAAATAATATAAATTTCTTACTGATGTTATATTTCTTTTTAAAGGATTGATTATTTTTAAATTTATAATCTTCAATGTTGATTCCATTGGGAATCGAGATAATCTTCTGGTCCGGTACTCTGTAGGAATAAAAATCATAACGTTCGTTTTCTGTTATTCCTATACACTTATCTGAATTTCTGATTATTTTCTTCCCAATTATCAAATTATAAAAATTTTTTAATAATTTTGACCGCCCATAAAAAGGCAGAGCACCAGCAGGACACACACTATACGGTTTTTTGTATTTTTTTATATAATAGTACACCAAAACATTTATTAAAGTCCAATGCCCCATCAGATGTACAAAATCTGAATTCTTAACATTTTCTTTTATAATATTAAAATCAAAACCCGGGATATAAAACCTTTTATTAATACACTTTAGCAGTATCAATTTAACATTCTTTAAACTTTTTTTTAACTCACTGGTTATCCCGATATCCAAGGTCAATAAGCTGCAGTCACAATTCAAAGCAGACAATGCTTTGGTAATCTGGACTGTTCTTTCAGCAGTGCCTCCGCCCCTGACAGGATCAATTGACATGTTTACATTTAATATCTTCATTTTCTCAATATTTGCTGCTGATTTACCCAATACCTTTTTACTGTCTCACTTAAACCAATTTTATAATCAAAGCCTTGGGACAAAATCTTTTTGGACGAATACTTCACATCGCCCATGTTACTATTCCCACGTAAAATTTTTCTTAAAATATAAGGAACAATGATTGGTAGGTGTACATGTTTTGTAGTTTTATCAAGCACCTGTTTTTTTTTAAATGAATCATATAAAAATCTTAACCCGACAAAAGTATTGAGAGGGTCTTCATCATACGCGACAAAAAAACATTCAGGTCTATCAAATTTTTTTCCAATAAAATATAAAGCAGCGTTGACAATATCATCTGCATGTACCACATGTGCTGATTCACCACCACGTAAAAACAATTTAAATTTATCTAACAGATTATTTGAGTTAAGTGATTGCATAACACCATGATTATTTTCATCAACTACATTTGTTGGACGCAAAACAATAATTTGACAATCTTTAATACCTGAAAGAACCATATATTCAGCTTCTAACTTGGTTTTTTCATATAAATTCTGCGGGTTACACTGCATTTCTTCATTTACTGTTTTTTCGGATGTTTTCCCTACAACCCCAGCGCTGCTTAAAAAACAAAAGTATTTAATATTACTTTTGTTTATCAGCTCAACCAATTGCTTTGTAGAATTTACGTTGACATCCCACATTTTGGTCTGGTCGTTTAATTCAGCTGCAAAATGGAAAAAATATTGTGCGCCTGTTAAAAAGTTTTCAATTAGTTCCTTATTCCCTAAATCACCATGATATACCATCAAATCTGCATCATTAATATTGTTTCTATGCCGTAAAACTCTTACTTGGAAATCTTGTCCTTTCAATTTTTCAACAAGCCTTCTTCCGATTCGACCTGAAGCCCCTGTCACGCATGCAATTTTTTTCCCACACATGTTATTATCGATTTTTTTATTTTCTGAACTTGGCAAAGGCCGCCTTTAGCAGATTAATTAATAAAGAGCGCACCATATAATACGTATTCTCAATCATGGATATGTACTCTTTACGAACAAGATAATTCTCTTTTGCTATCAAAAAAATATTTCTGTTTTCTGTTGATAACCCACCAAGCCGCATATTAGTTAGTATATCCTTACAAAAATAAAATTTCACAATAGAAGAGTGATAAGCCTGACAAACAAAATTATAGTCTGCAGAAATTCTAAATTTTTCATCAAACATACCAATAGTCTGATATGTTTGCGCAGAAACAAATGTTGCAGGATGGTTAATAGGCATTGTTTTTTTTATATATTTATCAAGATCACTTTCTTCTCGGACTATCTCATCGTCAACTTTTCCCCCGGCATTAATGCATCGCAATCCACCGCTGATAATAACATTATCTCTCTCTTCCAACGCCAAATATTTCTTTACAACGATTTCTACAGCAATTTCAGAATACCAGTCATCACAGTTAATAATGCCAATCAATTCACCCCTCGAAAGCCGTATCCCTTTGTTCATAGCATGATATATGCCCTTGTCTTTTTCACTTACAAAATAATCAATCTCATCAGCATATTGTTGTATAATCTTTATAGAGTTATCAGTACTGCCTCCATCAACAATAACATATTCAATGTTTGGATAAGTTTGAGAAAGAACACTCTGTATTGTATGTTCCAGATGTTTTTCACCATTATATACAACAGTTATCACAGAAATTAGTGGGTACTCTTTATTCCCATCTAAATCTTCTGCCAACTCAAATATTTTTTTAGTGCCGCGGAGCGCCTGTAGGCTACAAGATTTTTTATATAATCCTTGAGTCCTTAATCCACCTTCGAATCTTTCCAATGCTTTTCATCCTCAATCATCATTTTTACGACATCTTTCATCTGATATTTAGCATTCCAGCCTAACTTCTTTCTAGCTTTCTGAGGATTGCCTCGACCAATTGCTATGTCAGTCGGGCGATATAAACTTTTATCAATAATAACATGTTGCTTCCAATTCAATCCTAATGTTGAAAAAGCAGTTGCAATAAAATCTTCAAGTCTATTTGTCTGGCCTGTTGCTATAATATAGTCATCAGCTTTATCCTGCTGTAACATTAACCACATACCTTCAACATATTCAGGAGCCCATCCCCAGTCACGCATTATATCAATATTCCCAAGATGCAGTTTTTCATTGCTGCCGCTTGCAATTCTACAAGCAGATGAAATAATCTTTCTTGTTACAAAACGTTCCGGCCGCAATGGTGATTCATGATTAAACAAAATACCAGTGCATGCAAAAATATCATAAGCCTCTCTATAATTGGCGACGATCCAGTATGCAGATGCTTTTGCCACGGCATATGGACTTCTTGGCTGAAAAGGAGTGTTTTCATCTGCTGCTTTAGTGCCTGTATCACCCATGCATTCACTTGACCCGGCATTATAAAATTTGATCGGCTTCCCTGTAAATCTGATGGCTTCAAGGAAATTCAATGTACCAATAGTTATACTCTCCATTGTTTCAACAGGCTGTTCAATAGACAGGCCCACGGAACTCTGCCCGGCTAAATTATATATCTCATCAGGTTGAATTTTATTTAGAGCCTGCAAAACACTTCGAAAGTCATTTAAAGCAAGCGATAATACTTCAACATTATTTCTAATACCAAGTTTTTTTAAATTTTTAAAAGAAGATGCCTGAGCATCCCGTGATGTCCCATATACATCATATCCTTTTTTAAGTAAAAAATCTGCCAGATAACTTCCGTCCTGACCTGACACACCACAAACAAGCGCTTTCATAATAATATCCTAAATGAATGTATAATAAATTTCTCTTGAAATGATTCCAATCACAATAATGAAGAATAAATACTTTTTGTTTTAATAGCACATTTTTCCCAGGAGAATTCTTCTATCCTCGTTAAACCTAAAGAAACCAAATGCTCAGTTTTATCATTAAAATAAACTACTTTTTCAATCGCATCCATCATATTCTCAACTGAAAACGGGTCAAAATATTCAGCCGCGTCACCCGCTACTTCAGGGATTGAACTTGTATTACTACAGATAACCGGACATTTAAATGACATAGCTTCCAGAAGAGGGATCCCGAAACCTTCATAAAGAGAAGGATATACAAATGCAGAAGCATGAGAATATAATTTTGCAAGCAAAGTATCATCCCCTGAACAATAAAGGATTTTACCTTTGGAAATGCCTAAGTGATCTATATAATCTAACTCTTCAGAGATGAAATTACCCCCACCAAAACAAACCAGACAAAAATCTTTTTTTAAGCGCTTTGAACCTGCATATGCATTTAACAAACGTTCAAAATTTTTATAACCGCCTCGTTTCCCAACATATAAAAGATATGGATGTTGTATAATTTTTTCCATCTTTTCCGATGCAGGGATAGAAAAAGAATACCCCAAATGTACAACAGATACTTTCGGAGGATCAACGTCTATAATTTCCAAAAGATCTTTTCTTGTATGCTCTGAAATACAGATAATATGATCTGCCCTTGCCACTGCTTTTTTTTTCAGTGCAGTTATATTCTCATTTGTTGTATCATCGCTGCATTTTTCATTGATCATGTCAAAAACAGTGAGAACTGATTTGATTTTTGAAAAATTGTATAATTCTTTGCCATAATATGTTTTATGAATAATATCAGGCTTATTGAAACCTAATAGCGCTATAGAAACCAGATTATTAAAGACATTGATAAGCCTGGCGGTCTTTTGAAAAGGATGAATATACTTACCAATAACATTTATTATAGACTGCGCCCTGAGATATTCGTTAATATATATTGGAGAACAAATTTTTACATCACAAGCTGGAATATTAGATAAATTTGAAGCCAGCTCAAAATAATATCTGGATATTCCGCCATACATTTGCAATGAAAAAATCTGATGGTCATAAACAATTTTCATTTAATCCCTAACTACCAGTCTCTATCAGAATAATAAATCGACGATACAGGTTCAACATTCTTACGGATATGAGAAATTTCTTTATTTGTCAGACGCTGTTTCCAATTCCAAATATTTTTTTTGCTGTCTCTGGAAATCGACTCACGGCTATTTAATGCCACATCAACGGAAGTCGTATCAGACTTGTTACCAGACGCGGTATGCTTTATCAGAAATTCACGAACATCATCTGAAAAGTCCAAGTCAAGGTTTTCAAAAAGTTTCTGGAATTCCGCTTCAGGATCTGCTGACAGATCTTCATGACGGATAAAAAACCAATCACTGTGCTTATCTTGATACTCTGCAATAACATGGTGAAGAATTTTCCAGACAAGAATCCCCTGATCAATTATATCATGTTCTTTGCCTGCATAAGCAACAATTTCATCCTCATATAAAGAGAGGTAATCACTGATTAATGCCGGCTGATTCAAAAGTGTTGAGAATGGGAATCCCCAATTGAGGATTCTCAGGCTGCTGATAAATGCAGCTGGATGTCTGATAAGAATGGTCACTTCCATATCAAATCGCTCGGCAAGCCATTCAACCAGAAAAAGTGCATTTGGATCTTTCACAAAAGGTCTTTTGCCTGACATTCGATGCCATATTGTCTGCAACATATCCCGAACAACCCTTGCGTACTCTCGAACTGAGCCGGCCGCCTTGATTCCTGCAACAATATCATATCGGAATCCAATCGTCTTCTCAGCAGCTGCAAGATAGAGATGTTCATTCTCATCTGTAACATAGGGAAAAAAATTCCCAAATGTCGCATTAAAAATTCCGCGTCGGTTATTGGCATCGTTAAAGGGTTCCATAATAAACCCGAGTTCCGGAGCAGCCGCAAGCATATTCGCAGCCCATGTTGTTCCGGAACGGTGCGATCCTGTCAATAAAATGGGCTTTTTCATATTTCTCATGCCTGCCAAAATTATTTTACAAGCTCAATACAGGCAACAGCTCTTGCTGCTGCTGCATTATCCTGGTCATAGCCCGACTTTTTGTGGATATCAAAATATGAACAATTGGCAGAATCAACAGAATCTGAAATCTGCCACCCAGTAGAAGAATATTTGTAATAAATAACTTCATTCCTGCTCCCATCAAATACCTCAATTAGTTTCTTAATCATTTTCTGATCAAACTGTTGAAGCCATCCATGGTTTCCATAGCAACCGTATGGAACAGTCAAGAATAGCTTGCCTCCAGGTTTTAACAGACGCTTGAATTCTCTGATAACTACTTGATAATCATCCGGGTTGAATTCATTATAAGTTGAATTTTCTGAATAGAGCAATGTGTTATTCATACCAACATGTTCCAGAACAGAAACACAGACTATTTCATCAAAGCACTCACTTCTAAGAATGGTTTGTTTTAGATCGCCATAAATATAGGATAGATTACTTCGCCTGATAATCTGTTCCGGCGCAAGATTATAAATGACAATAGAGCGGTTCTTTAACACCGGCTGCCCCAAAATATAAGGTAAATTTAATGCTGAGCCTGCATCTAAAAGAAATTGATTTTCATCACCTATTCTGGAAAAAAGCCAGCCGTATTCGACAACTCTTTCATCAATACCAACACCGTAATTTATCGGCAATCTTTTGTTATTATTAAAACAGTCAAGTAAATCATTATTCTTAAAGGAATTACATAAATATTTCTCTTTATATTCACCATACCCTGTTGTCCATGGTTTACGCCCGGAAAACAAATACTTCTTAAGCCTGAAGTATGCTCTTATCGATAAATATATTTTTTTATATCTTTGAATTAGTTGATTAAAGTTTATCATCAATTATTACCTGTTAAAACGAATAAAATAAATCTTTTTAAGCCATGGTTTTAAAAAGGCCAACACTCTATAGGCAGACAGCTTACAAGTTACATAACTGTAATTCCATAATGACCAAAAAGAAAGTTTAATTTTTTCGCTCAATAATAAATTACTGGTTCTAAAAATTATTCTCTGTAACAAAATTTCACGCACAAAATATGGAAATTGAATTAATAATTCATTATTGATACCTTGCGCACGTGCGTTATTCCTGTGGCTCGTAGATGCACCGCCATATCTTTTATATACAAGCTTTTCTTTAACAGTGTTAAACTCCCCCTGCAAACAAAGTTCAGCTAATACCAGATGATCATTTGCAACAATTTTTTTCAAAGGCAGAACTGTAGAAAGAAAACTGTATTTATAAACCCCATAAAAAATACCACCGATATGACGCCCTGCATGAATGGCTGTTTTATATTTCTTAAATCGCTCTTGAGGAGAAAATCCAATAGTTGTTAACCCTGGATCAATAAAAGTTTCTTTTTTACCTTCCGGGTCAAAGGCTTCACAAAAAGTACCAGCAAGTATAATATTCTTTGATAGCTCATACGCCTTCAGGCAAGTACTAATATAAGATGATTCCCAATAATCATCATGAGAAGCCCACATAAAATATTCACCGGTTGACAGCTCAAAAACATGATTAAAATTCCAGAAAGCCCCCATATTAGTTTTACATCGTTGATATCGAACTCTTTTATCCTGAGCAGCATATTCCATACAAATTTCTTGAGTGCGATCATGAGAGTCATTATCAGAAATAATCAACTCAAAGTTTTCATAATCCTGTGCTAACAAGGAATCAATAGCTTGCCGAATAAAAATTTCTCCATTGTAAACTGGCAGTCCTATACTTACTAATTGTTTACTGTTATTTATAGAATTCATGATTAAAAAACCAAATCTTTAAATGATTAACCGTTGAAAGCCAAAAGGATTACAGTCGTTTTAAATATCCATCAGGAGCAACAGTAATAAGAAGTTGGTTCTCAATCTGTTTGTCAATCTCAAATTCAGCATGGGTCTTCAGGTATTCCCAAACAGCTGTTTTAGGATTATTGCCTTTACCCCATGGACGGTCTGAGAAACAATCATCTGGCAAATCTTCAATAATAGTGTCAAAGACCACAAGGTAACTCCCCTTTGTAACTAACGGCGAATATAACTCAAGTTCTTTCAGGACATGATCGTGGGTGTGCATGGAATCAAGGCAGACAAGAATCGTTTTTTTACCTTTAGCAAATTCATGCACCTGCCTGACTATGCGCTCATCAATTGAGGAACCTTCAAGCATTGTTATGCACTTAAACATTGGATGTTTTTCAATCTCTTTAAGATTGTGTTCTCTAATGTCAATATCAATGCCCAGAACCTGACCATCATTACCAAGAAGCTCCAGCATGGAAGCAGAAAAAATGAGACTTCCTCCATGGGCAATACCGGTTTCAATTATCAAATCAGGTTTTACCTGCCAGATAATCTCCTGCATGGCAATCATGTCCTGGGGAAATTGAATAATAGGTCGGCCCATCCAAGAAAAATTATAGGAATACATGGGGGAAATTGATTCCTCGGTAAACTTTTCAGCAGCATTTACCAGTTTATCATTTTCTGCATTTATTTTAACACGCTCAAGACGTTCTTGTATAAATTGTTTAGTTAAATCCATTAAATCTCTCCAAGTGTATAAAGTTTGATTCTTGTTTCTTTTACTTGATTTCCAATTTCATGATAGTAATTTTCATTCATCACAAGGATCTCTCCTGCTCTGGCTTCAGCAAGCTGAGCAGGACTTATAATGCGATGACCTGCTCTGGCAATATAACGCCCTTGCTTTGCAGGGCTGATATCAACAAGGTTTGTAATATATTCTCTCTTAGGATCAGTTAAATTCACAAAGGTTACTCCTTTTGCTCCAGCACCCCACACCATTATCCCCGGATGATTCCGGATAAATTCTCTATAGAATTCATACAAATCAATCATCTTGGAAATCTCAAAATCAGGAGACGATATTTCTGATGGCATGATCTGTTTACGCAGATCCTTTAAATCAGCAATAAGATACATATACTGATCATTGAATAATAAACCCTGTTCTGAATTTTGAAAAAGATTAGCTATGCTTTTGACTGTAAAATAATTACAATGCTCATGGAAAATATCCCAAAAAGCTTTTTGATTTACAATCCATTCAAAACTTGGAACTTCAATAAAAATTTTAGCATCAGTCTTAGCTGAATTCGATATGGTATGTAAAAATTGTAAAGGTTCTTGAATATGCTCCAATGTATGCCGTAAAATAATTAAATCAGCATCTAAATAGGAATACTTGTCAGAATAATAATCTTTGATAACGTATGGTTTATCACCCGAATAAGCAGGCTCAAAACCAACGACATCAAAACCTTTTTCACGGAGCATCTCAAGAAAAAAACCTTTGCCGCACCCTATTTCAATAATTTTTTTCTCATGAAACTTTTTTTCTGTCAGAAGACAGATCAGTTCTTCAAGATATTTTTGAAAATAGGTTGAGTGGGCCTGCTCGTTTTGATATTGGTCATCATAATTCATCACCTTGTTATCAAAATCTTCATTAAATACAAAACCACAATTCAAGCACATTGCCAATTTAACATTTCCGGTCATTGCATTTTCTGCTTTAATCAGAGTTTCATATACCTTGTTCTGAAATACAGGAATATCTGAAGCTGTATATATAGTTGAAAGATTAGCGCTTTTACATAATTTACACTTCATGCACTATATCCCAGAGCAGTTTTTAATTTTTCATCGTCTCCCCAAAATGCCATTGGTTCATAATCAGGATATGGATAGTGACCTAAATTAAGATGAATCTTTTTTTGCTTGTTTTCTAAATAATTTTCTACAAGATCCCTAATGGAAACAGGAATACCACTGCAACAATTAATGATCCCGCTGACTCTATCCTGCATTGCAATTTTTACTATGTATTCAGCAACCTTCTCAATAGGAAGATAGTCTCGCAATTGCTCTCCGCCTGACATATTAAAAACAGAATCACCATTTTTAAGTGCTCTATCAAGTTGAGAAAGTATTGAGATAGGACTTTGTCCCTCCCCATACATATAAAACAAACGAACCCATTTGAACTCAAAGTTTATCTTTTCTTGCAATTGTTCCAGAAACTTTCTTAAGGTATCTTTGGCGATGGCATATGGATTTCCAGGCATTGTTTCTAAATCTTCCTTTAAAGATCCATTCTGCATACCATATTCAAAACATGTACCGGTTATCAACAAGGATTTCAAACCATGTTTAATCATATTTTTAACAAAAAAATAATTTGAATAAAGATTGTCTTCAAAATGAAATAAATCTTTATAATTTGGTAACCCTTGCCAGGCCAGATGAATCATTAAATCAGGCTGCTGAAAATATTCAAAACTATTCTCATGTTCTTCATTAATATCATATTCATAATATTGAACATGGGGAAACCATTCAAACGATCTTGCTTTATTAATATCAGATGAAGTTGCAATAATGTTATGCTGGTAATTCTTTATCAGTTCATTAATTACATAAGTACCAATAAAGCCTGCTGCACCTGTTACAAGTATTTTCATAATATTTTACACTTTATAAATAGTATATCAGCGGAATAATTCTTCAATTAAACAATCTCAAGCTCTGGTACAGCAACAACAAATTGACCACCCCAATCTTTAATATAACTTAACTGATTCATTATCTCTTCTTTAATATTCCATGGAAAAATAACTACATAATCAGGTTTATACTCTTTTATTTTCCTTTCATTAACAACCGGGATATGACTGCCAGGAAGAAATTTTCCCTGTTTGGACGGGGCAGCATCGCAAACAAACTCTATAAGATCAGGCTTAATACCTGCATAATTGAGAAGCGTATTCCCTTTTGCTGCTGCGCCATAAGCTGCAATCTTTTTACCCTGATGTTTTTGCTCAAGCAGAAAAAATAAAAAATTATTTTTGATTTGATTGGCTTTTGCCTGGAAGCATTGATAAGTCGATAAATCAAGCAGGCCGTGCTGTTTTTCTTTTTCCAGCAACCGGTCCACTGACGATAGTCTCTGTTGATCTGCATGTGTATGGCAGGCATATACCCGCAGGCTGCCCCCATGAGTAGGCAACTCCTCTACATCATAAATCCTTAGCCCAAAATGATCAAAAATGATATTTACAGTATGCAGAGAGAGATATGAAAAATGTTCATGATATATGGTATCAAATTGTGAATATTCCATAAGCTGCATTAGATGTGGAAATTCCAAAGTAATAGTGCCTTGATCATTAAGCATTATTTTCAGAGCAGCTGCAAAATCATTAATATCAGGTACATGTGCCAGCACATTATTACCGATTATAAGATCTGCTTTTTTTCTACCTTGAATATAATTTTCAGCAAACTCTTCAGTGAAAAAGGCTTCTATGGTTTCAATCCCTTTTTCCCTTGCAGCATCAGCTGTATTTGAGCTGGGTTCTATTCCAAGACAAGGTATCTGTTTTCCGAGAAAATACTGCAAAAGGTAACCATCATTTGATGCAATTTCAATTACTTTGGATTGAGAAGTTAAATCCAGCTTCTCTGTAATCATTTCAACATATTTTTTTGCATGCTCAAGCCAGGTTCTGGAAAATGAAGAAAAGTAAACATAGTCATTATTAAATATTTCATCTGATTTTTTATATTCATCAATTTGTACAAGATAACATTTATCACACACAAAAAGCCTGAGCGGGTAAAAAACTTCTGCTTTATTTAATTGTTCTTCTGTTAAAAAAGAATTTGAAGCGGGGGAGTTTGCAAGATCAGCAAATTTACTGGTAAGTTCTGTACTGCAAAATCGACATTTCATAGAAACCTTCTTTAGTGATCACACAACTCAGTGTTTATCAACAAATTTTACAAATCATATTAAATACCTGAAAAGTCATCAGGCAGTAATGGATGTTTCCTATCTTTACTTGAAATATCAGTAACTTCCATTGGCCAGAAAATATTAATTACCGGATCATTATACCGGACACTGCCTTCGAATTCAGGATTATAAAACTCAGTATGGAAATAAAGCAGTTTGCAATTTTTCTCCATTGTCTGAAAACCGTGGGCAAAACCTTCAGGGATATAAATCATTTTCATATTTTCTTCGGACAATATTTCTCCATGCCATTTTAAAAATGTAGGTGAATTTTTCCTGAGATCAACAATCACATCAAATACTTTCCCATTAAGACATTTGACCATTTTTATCTCTGCCTTGGGAGGATACTGAAAATGCATTCCGCGAACGGCACCTTTCTGAACGGTCAAAGAATGGTTTATTTGAACAATATTCTTTTTCAATCCAGTTGCTGACATCTCTTTTGTACAAAAAATGCGGACGAATTGCCCTCTATTATCCTCAAACGGATCAGGTTTAATCAGATATGAATCTTTAAGCGATAGGGGTATAATTTTCATACTCTGTTATTTGTTCTTCTGTTTTTTCCCTTAACAGGTCCGGGTTATCACAATATATTTTATACCAGTCAACAGACCATTCCAAACTCTTTTTAATACTCAATATTGACTTCCATCCCAGTAAATTGTTTGCCTTGGAACAATCCAGTTTCAGCAATTGTGCTTCATGGGGATGGTTTCCATTATCAATTGCCCATTTTGCACTTTCTCCCCAATAATTTGCAATCCTCTCAACAATCCAGCCAACTGTTTTAACACATCCTTCTGCTGGGCCAAAATTCCATGCCCCTGAATACTTTCCACCCTCATTATAAAGCTTTTCTGCAAGCATCAAATAGCCTGAAAGCGGTTCAAGGACATGCTGCCATGGTCTGACAGAATTAGGCAGTCTAATATTCACAGGCTCACTAATAGAAAAAGCGCGTACTATATCAGGAACAAGCCTGTCTTCTCCAAAATCTCCTCCCCCGATAACATTGCCTGCACGAACTGAAGCCAGGGCCACTCCATGTGTTCCATATGCAACCGGATTAAAAAATGAATTAAGATAGGCTGAACTTACTAACTCAGCGCATCCTTTACTGCTTGAATATGGATCATATCCTCCCATTGGATCATTTTCTCTATAACCCCAAATCCATTCTTTATTTTCATAACACTTATCACTTGTCACATTAATGACCGCCTTAACACAATCTGTTTTTCTAATTGCCTCCAAAAGATGAACTGTACCCATGACATTAGTTGAATAGGTCTCAACAGGATCTACATATGACCTTCGTACCAATGGCTGAGCAGCCATATGAAAAACAATTTCAGGTTGATTTGTTTTGATTGCCTTTTCTACTAAACTATAATCTCTAATATCATTAATTACCGAAACAATATCCTTTCCAATTCCTGTCAACTCAAAATTACTAGGTACAGTTGGAGGAGCAAGAGAATATCCTGAAACATGTGCTCCCATACGATTCAGCCAAATAGAAAGCCAGGATCCCTTAAACCCGGTATGTCCGGTAATAAAAACAGATTTTCCCTTCCAGAATTTTTCAGTTACCATGTTTTCCATTTAGCATTACCTTCTATCCAAAGCTTATTTAAATACTCCACATCACGCACTGTATCCATACATGCCCAGAACCCTGAATGTTTATAAACCATCAATTCTCCGGCACCAGCAATTTTTTCTAAAGCTCCAAACTCCAGATCACAATCCTCAGAATCAGAAAGATAATCAAAAATTCTATTACTGAACACAAAAAAACCGCCGCTTATGTGCCCTGATTCTGAAGTCTCAGGTTTTTCCTGGAAAGAAATGACCTGATCATTATTTATGTTCAGCTCTCCAAATCTGGCCGTTGGAGATATCCCGGTTACTGTTGCGATCTTGCCATGTTTATGATGAAACTCAAGCAACTCATTAATGTTGATATTTGCAACTCCATCTCCATAGGTAAGCATAAAAGTATCACCATTAATATACTTTTCAATACGTTTTATGCGCCCGCCTTTTAATGTCTTTTCACCAGTGTTTGCAAGGGTTATCTTCCATCCTGCTTCATCATGACAATTATGCAGACGATAAGAGTCCTGTTTTCCAAGTTCAATTGTGACATCATTATTCATTAATTCGTAATGCCAGAAATACTCTTTTATCATTTCACCTTTATAACCAAGCGGCAGTATAAAATCATTATGTCCAAAATATGAAAATATTTTCATTATATGCCAAAGTATAGGTCTGTCGCCAATATTTACCATGGGCTTTGGTCTAAATTCAGTCTCTTCTCTCAGTCGAGTTCCAAGACCACCACATAAAATTACAGTTTGCATAGTTTTACTCATAAAAAATATTTCCTATCAATTTGAATAATGTTTTTTTTGCATACAATAATCCCCAGAGTCTATAAAATTATTTAACATCAGAAGTGCATCTTTATGCCTATCATGTGAAAAGGTAGCAACAAACCTCTGATATGATATTGATGTAAATTGATTTTTATACCCTCCAATATCTTCAATAAAAGAATCATAATCAAGGAGCAACCAGTTAGCCATATTATCTCTTCCAAGTTTCATATAATAATATTCATAAACTTCATTAATATCGATATCTAACTGTTGTCCAGGCAAAGCCATCAATATTTTCTCATATTCAGTAATACTTTTTGGATGAATATTAAAATTATATGCAATATGAGGGTTGCATAAAGAAGCATTAATAATCAATTTACCTAATGCAGCATACTCCCAGCCGATTGTACCATATGTTGTCAATGCACAATCGATCCCCTCTTCAATTAATTGATGATGTGAAGTATCAGATGGAATCATTTTAAATTTTGAATATTTAGTAGTAAACTTATTTAAAACTTCCAGATTACCTGATAAAAAATCAGGATGTGTTTTAATATACCATTCATAATCTGTCTTTTCTGAGATACTCCCTAAAAACTCAAACCATTCATAAAAATCAACAAATAAATTATATCCAAGTCCGTGAGGGCTATCAAAAAAACAATGTGCTGCTATCAAAATCTTAAACTTATTGCTATCAGATAAAATCCTGTCCTTTTTAAAAGTAGTATAAGCTGATTTTGTTGAATACGGCATATCAACTCCAACCTCACCAGAGAACCGTTTCTCAATTCGCTCTTTGGCAATTTTTAAACCTTCTGATTTTTCATTCTGAGATAACTTGGAAAATTGTTTGGGATAATCATAATAATCAGTATATGCCCAAAGTTTCTTTTCATTCATGTGATAACATCCATGTGCATTGACCTGATATGCAGGAATACCATAACAAATCGCTATTCGCATAGGAATCGCTATAAGATAACAGCAATGGCTGATATTAATAGCTTTCACATCATGATTGTTAAAATAGTCACGCCAGAAAATAAATTGATACAATGCTTTCTTAAGTGATTCTTTAAACCTCTCATCTTTTATGTCTACAGTAGGAATTTGATAAGTCCTTAAATGATAATCATAAAGCAAATCTCCAAACCATATCTCGGACACCTTTAGATTATAAACATCATCCTTTGAATTTATTCTATAATAAATATTGTCACATAATTCTCTAAGTTCTCTTGCCTGAGCTTTATTAAGTCTATATGAGAAGACTTCAGCACTAAAGGATTTATAAAGCCTCTTAAGAAAAAAACTTAAATGTCTATTTTCCCCAAATGAATATACCTTTATCCTGGCACTAAATTTTTTTGCTAAAACATTGGCAAAATAACTGTAAGAAATTATATTAGGCTGCATGCCTGTCAACTCAAATAAAACTTCTGCTTTTGAATCGTTATTCGAAAAGCCTTGCCATATTTCTTTATTGTGCTGAATAAAACTATTAATTGATTTATCAAAGAATAATAACTTGAATTCCTTGAAAAGACGTTGTTTAAAATTTTTTATTTTTCCAATATTAATAATATTTATTTTTCCCAATTTATTTGCATATATCTTCTTTAAACAGAGCCATATGAACGACATCTACTTCCTTTTCTTCAATGAGGTAATGCCGTCTCCGTACTCCATCTTCTATCATTTTCATTTTCTTCATAAGTTTAATCATGGATGAATTGGCAGATACTGTTCCTGCTGTTAGTTTTCTAATTCCCAGATTTGCAAATATATAGTCAGCAATGCCCTTAAACGCCTCATACCCATACCCAAACCCTTGAGCATCAGTTTCTCCTATTAAAATACCAACATCTGCAATTTTGTTATGAATATCAATATAAGCATTAATATTACCAATATGTCCAAGTCCATTCATAGTCTCTTCAACAGCCCAGAACATATTTGGTGTATTATTAAAAGAATGCAGATAGAACTCACAAGACTCTAACGTGTGTGTTTTATGGCGTTGCTCACTATAACGCATTAACTCAAAGTTATTTAGCCAGCCAACATAACGAGAAGTGAGGTATTGTTGCGAAAATGGTACAATTAAAAGTCGTTCAGTTTTAATTTTTTCACAAAGTTTATTCATAGTTTGGCAAATTCTTTTATCGAATCCCAAGCATTTTTAATACTACCTGTTGGAAATGCAATTCTTGAACAAGAATCCTGAGATAACTTTTCAGAAATAGCAGAACTTAATTCAGTGCTATTATTCACAAGAATTTCACTTAAATAAGGGATTGTAATTTCTCTTGGAGTATTTTTATGATCAAAACCTATACTAATTGTCGGGATCCCTATAGCCAAAGGAATCATGAGAAAAGTTGAATTCATGCCAAGAACAATATCAGCCATAGCGATGGATTCGAAATCCTTCAATGAATCAGGGCATACAATTAATTTATCTACAAGATTATGATATCTAATAAAATCTAAAAGCTTATCTCTTGATTGATGAGGGTGTAATCTGACAACCAATTGCAGATTATTGTGTTTGATTACCGTTAAAGAGTGGAGAAGTGTACGCACCATGCCATACTCTTTATCAGCATTAAAATTTGTATCCATAAGTTCTAATGCAAGAAGAAGAATTTTCTTTTGAGATGTAAAACCCATATCGGCTCGAATTTCTTTCTTTCTATTCTGGGCCATTGAATCAATTAACTTAATTTTATTCTCAATTCCAGGATGTCCAATTATTGAAATTCTATCTTTATCCGCACCTATTGAAATTAATTTTGATTTAAGATGATAATCAATAGCAAACATATGTTCGGGAAATATCATGGATTCATTTAAAAAATTAAAATGAGATGTATAAGGTCCCCATTGATCAAAAATGAAAACAGTCTTTACTCCAGATGCTTTACATACTTTCAAAATATTGGCTGTTTTACTATAATCATGTTGAGCACCTAAGATCAATATCTCTTCATTCTTTTGAACCCTTACCTTTTTATTTAACAACTCATCCAAAGTAATTCTATGATTCTCATCTGTTTTAAACTCTTGTCTGTCGCAGCCATCCACAACCCATGTACAATTAATACCATAAGGTTGAGCATCAACTATCGGGGACATCACTGCTATTGCTCCTGCATTTACAGCATAAAAATAAATGGTCTTATCTTTTATAGTTCTATTATTCATTTCCTGCATCATCATAAGCCCGTAATGCATCCAATTGTGACCACACCTTAGTAAAAGCCTTTATAATAATATTAATATCTTCTTTACCCCAATCATGCATACAAGTAGGGATTGCCATTATTTCTTTTTCATGTAGTTTTTCAGCAACAGGACATATTCCCTTATTATATTTTACATTACCTTTATAAACATCTGAGCTCCACGGGAACCCATCATTACCATAAGCTATTTTTTCCTGATACAGTGGTAATAAATGTATATTTGTATAACCTTGTCCTATTGGCACACCTTCAGCGACCAAAGCCTGATGTATTACATCTCTCTTGATACCTAATTGTTCAGTATCTAATATTAAAGGATAAGCATAATAAACATGGGTGCAATTCTCTTTCACTTTCGGTGGGTTTAGGCTCTCTAAACTCTTTAAGCCTATCGTAAGCTGTTCTCCTAATGCAGTCATGTGATCAGTTATTTTGCCTAACTTTTTAAATTGTTCAATGCCTATAGCAGCTTCTATTTCACCCATCCTGAAATTAAACCCAAGCATATTTGACAAATTTGATACACCTTTAGATTCTACAACTGCTTCTGCATGATTACGTATCAACTGAAGACGTTCAGCATTATTATCATCATTTGTAACTATTATCCCGCCTTCTCCAGTATGAATATGTTTATGATAATTCAAGCTGAAGACCCCTATATCGGATATAGTTCCTGCAAATTTATCTTTATATTTTGCAGAAGGTGCTTGAGCACAATCTGAAATAACTTTCAAATTATGTTTGTTTGCTATCTCCAATATGGAATCCATATCTGCGGAGTGTCCATAGATATCAATTGCGATAATGGCTTTAGTGTGAGGTGTTATATTTTTTTCAATGGATACAGGGTCGATATTAAAAAATTCTCTATCAATATCTGCAAAGACCGGAATAGCATTCCACATTAAAATTGCAGTGGCAGTAGCAGTCATAGTCCACGGGCTAACTATTACCTCATCACCCGGTTCTATGCCGATGGCGCCTATTGCAGCAATAAGTCCTGATGTGCATGAATTTACTACTACAGCATGTTTGACACCAAAATATTTTTGAGCTACTGTTTCAAATTCCTGAACTTTGGGACCTCCAAAAAAATCACGATCCCATACTCCAAGATACTGTGATAATACTCCGGTTTTCATTACTTCATCAACAGCTAAACATTCTTCTTTACCAATTGGATTATATTGTTTAAAAGAATAATTAATTGTCTTAGGACCACCTAATATTGCAAGTTTTTCCATAAATTCATTCACCTTGAGCTAATAATTTTTTCTATAACTTTTAATGTTTCCACTGCTGATTCACCATCAGAACGCATTTCTTTCTTGTTCTCGAAATATTGAACCATAGAGTCCATTACAAAAAACTGAGATCTATTAAAATCAGTTTTTACACTTATTGGTTCAGCTTGCAAGATGGTATAATCCTTAGTAACCTGGTCAGACTCAGTCAACTTATATTCAATTTTTCCATTCCCATAGAATAATGATCCTTTTGTCCCAATCAAAACAAACTCACCTAATGAAAAGTATTCGGAACGAGTAGATTGAAACATAATATTTTGATTATTAAATTCCAACAAAAAATCAGGCTCAAAGTCTCGATATCCTGATGAATCAATTCTCCTGCCTCGGTTTATCAATTTTATTTGTTCAACCTCTCCAAATAAATACATAAGCAAATCAATAAAATGTGACCCATTATTTTTTAAACCCTTACAATACCAGACACTGCCTTTATAAATATCTCCTATTATTCCATTTGAGATCATCTCTTTTAACTTATTTGTACCAGGCTCAAAACGTCTTATATAATTTATAAATAGCGCGCTTCCTATGTCTTTTGCAGTAGAAATAATATCTTGTGCCTGATTTAAATTTTCAGCTATTGGTTTTTCAAGCAGTATTGCCTTAGGAGAATAAGAAACTATTTGGTTAAAAATATCAGAATGCGTATTTGTAGGTGTTGCTATGGAAATCACATCAGGGTTAACTGTTTTCATCATTTTGTGTACACAATTGAATGCCTGGACTCTGTACTTTTTTGTAAACATTAAACAAGAGTCTTTGTTATTATCAACGCCAGCAACCAGATCAAACGAAGAATGAGAATGATAACCTGATGAATGTGTTATTATCAAAGAACCATCTTGGCAGTTATAATCATAACCTTGTCCAATTTGTCCAAGCCCTATAACTGCTGCACTATATTTCATCAATGCAACTCGCTAGTAAATAAAACCACACTATAATTCCTCTCCACAATGGCTGTTAATTTCAAGGAGAGTTGGTTCTTGCCTTACCAAAGACATTATCTCTTCAATACCAAACTCATCCCCGAAGTCTGGTTCTAATCTATGATAAACTGCTCTAATAAATTCTAAATCTTCTGGATAATCCAACATAAAACGATAATCAGGCGCTTGCCAGCGAGCAGGAGGATATAGCCGAATAGTCTTGTAGATTTCCGGGTGCCTGACAATATAATAAGCCACATGTTCACGAACAAGAGGATCACTCTGTGTTCTCTCATTTTCTTCCAAAATCTTATATTTGTAAACCAATACATCCATACCGCCAGGATATAACTCAGGAGCCGAAAGCAACACATCACAATCATTCATTAAAAAAGTAGTAACTCCCATATCTATTATTTCAGGATCTAAAATAGTACAATCGCCTGTAATTTCCACCACCACATCAGACTGCATTTCTTTTTGGGCTTCCACAACACGTAAAAGCACATCTTCTTCACTGCCACGGTGAACAATAAGATCTTCCGATTTTGCCCATTCATCAAGTGGATCATCCTGAGGCAAAGTGGAGGTTGCTAATATAATGCCATCCAATGTTTTACAACGTCTAAGACGACGCAATAACCTTGTTAGAGAAGGCTGACCGCATACATCGGCAAGTACTTTCCCAGGCAAACGGGAGGAACCCATACGTGCCTCGATACTTGCAATCACCCGTGGTCCAGATGTCTCACTCATTTATCAAAATACTCCTTAATAGTTATAACTAACTCTATTTATAATGTTTCAAATACTTATTCATTAATTAACCCAAGAAGAGTTGCATCTACATATGAACCATTTATGAAAACATGTTTTTTTCTAACGCCTTCAATTTCAAAATTATTGCTCATAAACGCTTTTACCGAGCCTTCGTTCAAACTAATACTCCCAGCAGTTAATTTATGTAACCCTAAAACATTAAAAGCATATTTTACAATCAGATCAATAGCTTCAGTAGCATAACCTTTTCCCCAATAGTCTCTTTCTCCAATTAAAATACCAATATCACCATTACGATGAATCCAGTTTATTGGCCCAAGTTTTATATTGCCTATATGATGATGATCTTTCTTAACAATAATTGCCAAAAAAATTTCTTTTCTATGTTTTTGTTTTTCTTCTACATATTGCTTGATAGATTCAATGGAGCTTGGATAATAATGACTCTCTGTATATTGAGTAATTTGAGGGTCGTTCATCCAAGAATAATATGATTCTGTCACATCCTCATGTCTAACTTCACGCAAATAAATTCGCTTACCATCAATAAAAGAAGAATACTTATCATCTGTTTTCATAAATTAACTCCTCGCCACAGTTACATGTCTAATAGCAACAGTTATAAGTTCTTGCTCTAAACATCATCAATTTTTCCATCTCTTAAAGCACAAAGAAAATGTTTCATACCTGATCCATAAAATAACGATTGACCTCTCTTGATCATACTTTTCCGACTTTTGAAATCTTTAGCTAACTTAGTGAGCTCATCTACAATTCCTTGTGGTGTTAGTTCAATATATAAACCAAGATCCCGGTAAAAACCTTCCTTCTCATAAACCGCTGTTGTCTCAGCCAACTCACGATTATAAGATATTTGTAAGGATGGTACTCCAGTCAATGCCATTTCATACTTGGTGAGCCCAGAAGCACTTATTGCCATTTCTGCCCATTTTAATTGTGTGACAAGGTTCTTGGGCTCATCAACAATTTCACAGAATGGAATAGAAAGACACTGCTTGCTAACTTTGTCTTTCAGATCATCTGAAAAACCTGAACCAATAACCACTCTACAATGGATCTTTGCAGGAAGCAGTTTCAATGCATCAAGTACA
>JAIOSM010000220.1 GCA_021107575.1 Desulfobacteraceae bacterium
AATGGCTTTCTTTTTAAGCCCCCGGAAAGTGTAATTAAAGATTTTCCAACAATACCTGTAACAAAAAATTACAATGAACTTAAAACAATGATTGAGTCCTTTTTATAATTATGACACTTGATATTAATAAATTTAAAAACCTTAAGGTCCTTGTGCTTGGGGATTTGATGATTGATGAATATGTTTGGGGTAATGTAAACAGAATTTCTCCTGAAGCTCCTGTGCCTGTAGTTTCTGTTAATAATACAAGTTTTACCCTTGGTGGAGCAGGAAATGTTGTAAATAATCTTATTTCCATGGGTGCCTCTGTTTCTGTGGCAGGCACAGCCGGTACCGGAAAAACAGGTAATATCCTAACTGAAAAATTAAAACAATTTGGAGTTGATACACAGGGTTTAATTGAAGAACCCTACAGACCGACCACCAGGAAAATTAGGATTATCGCATCAAATCAACAGATGCTGAGAATAGATCATGAGGTAACAAAAGAAATTCAAATAGAGACTTTTTCTAGGCTAAAACAAGTATTATCCAAAAAGATTCCATTAGTTGACCTGATCATTATATCAGATTATGCCAAGGGACTTATAACAAAAAAAATTATATCCTTTGTTGTTAAATCAACTAAAAATCAAAACATCTTAACTATTGCTGATCCAAAAGGGCTGGATTTTTCAAAGTACAAAAATGTTTCAATTTTAACTCCAAATCAAAAAGAAGCTGCATTGGCATCAAATATTGAAATAAACAGCATAAAGGATCTTTTTAATGCTGGTAAAAAATTATTAGATCAGATTAGTCTTAATAAGCTTCTTATCACTTGTGGAAAAGATGGTATGGTTTTATTTGAACATGATAAAGAACCATTTATATTAGAATCTGAGGCAAGGCAGGTGTTTGACGTCTCTGGCGCAGGTGATACTGTTATTTCTATTCTCGGTCTTTCCCTTGCTTCAGGTGGTACCTTTAAGCAAAGTGCAATTGCTGCAAATGCTGCAGCCGGAATAGTAGTAGGAAAAGTTGGAACTGCAACTCTTTCCATAAAAGAGTTAAATAATGCTCTTATTAAAAAATAAATCTATTTTAATCATTAAAATTTCTTGACAAATTTACAAATAAAATATATATTCCTTTTCTGTTGATGCGGGGTGGAGCAGTCTGGTAGCTCGTCGGGCTCATAACCCGAAGGTCGTTGGTTCAAATCCTTCCCCCGCTACCATTAGACAACAAGGGGTTCAACGTTTGATCGTTGCCCCTTTTTTGGTTTTAAAACTATTTCGCAGAATTAAATGTATTTAGAGAATCGGAGTTAATATTTTTTTGCTGTGTTTTGTTTCTTTTTTTCTAACCGCAATTTATAAAAATCACCGCTGCTTAAAGGTTTACTGAAGAAATTCCCCTGAAGCTCATCACAACCAAGTTCTTTGAGTTTTACAACGGTTTCTTTGTCCTGTACCCCTTCTGCCACAACATTAAGGCTTAAATTGTGACCAAGATCAATGATTGATTTTACGATGACCGCATCATTATCATTTATTACCATATCTCTAATAAATGATTTATCAATTTTAACTTCGCTTACCGGTAATTCTTTTAAATAGGCAAAAGAGGAATAACCTGTACCAAAATCGTCTATTGATATTTTTATCCCTCTACTTGTTAATCTATTAAGGATTTCCATGGCAAGAGTAGGATCTTTTATCATAGAACCTTCTGTGATTTCCAGAATAACAAGATTAGCAGGAATATCATAGCGGGAAAGCATACCGATAATCATGTCAGGCAGGTCGGTATCTAAAAAAGCTGTAGGACTTAAATTTATAGAAATACTCATTTTAAGATTTTGGCGATACCATTTTTCAGCCTGACCAAGTGCATTATTCAAGACCCAGATTGAAAGTAATTTGATCAGTCCTGTTCGTTCAGCCATGGGGATAAATTCTTCAGGCGCCATAAATCCGTGTTCTGGATGCTGCCAGCGCACCAAGGCTTCCACACCTTTGACACTACGTGTTAGCATGTTGATTTTAGGTTGGTAATAAAGGATAAGTTCATTATTCTCAATTCCCTGTCGCAGTTCTCCCATCATGGTAAGACGATGGGGATTATTTTTATCCAGTTGGCTTGAATAAATAGTATATTTTTTACTGGTCTCTTTTGCTGCATAGAGCGCAAGATTTGCTCTTTGAATTATAGTATCACCATTTTTACCATGTTCAGGGAATATAGCGATACCAATTCTTGCCTGGACCTCGAGTCTAAGACCTTCAATCAAAAAAGGAGTAGTGAATGTTTTTTGTATTTTCTTTACAATATTAATGGCATTATCGCGTTCTACCACTCCCTGAATAAGAATAGCAAATTCGCCGCCATCAAGTCGAGCAAGGGTATCTGATTTTTTCACCACACCCGTAAGCCTTGATACAACCTGTTTCAATAACCGGTCTCCGCTGTATTGCCCCAGGGTATCATTGATCTCTTTAAAATTATCAATATCAAGAATCAATAGTCCAAGCAAGTTCTTCTGAAGCACAGCTGACTGAATGGCCTGTTCGACTCGATCCAACAGTAGGACTCTATTAGGAAGATCAGTAACCGCATCATGGGTTGCATCGTGTGCCGCCTTATATTCCAGAGCAACAGTCACATCCCTCAGGTCGGCTGTCTGGTCAATTATCATGGTACCTGCTTCATAGGCCATAATAGAACTAGTATATTGACCCCAAAAAGCAAAAATAAAAGGCATTGCATCCAGGAACCATAGAGTCACATTTGTCTTTTGTGATTCCATAATCCCTTCAAGCGTGATCTCACCAAATTGGAAATAGCTAGAAAGTAAAGTGGCAAGGATAAGGGCAACAAACGCAATAACAGCGCCGTAAACCGCATACTTGGTCACACGCGACTTCATTATTTTGACATTATGTTTGAGTGTTTGGCTTAGTTTGTCCATAAAAAATTTAATAATTAATCAAACAACACCATTAAAATCCATATTAACATTAGTTTATAGGGTGAAACACCCTGAATATAAATATAATTGTCACATAGGACAGAACATGTCAATCATTTCTTGAAAAATTAAAAAGAGAATTTAACTTTTGTTGTTGATTTCTTATTTTTATGACATATACATGCGCTTATGATGGATTTATACTACAAATAATCTTTGAGTTCATATGTAATTTTGTCAGAAATATTTATATCAAAAGGTTCTTTAAGTTCAATTGAAAGATTCTGTCCTTTTAAGAGTACTTCGTGTTCAAATTTTTCTGAAAATACAGGGTCTGATGTCGCAAGATTAACCTCATAATTTTTATGAAAACTCAAATCATCGTAATTAGCAGTACCAAAACAAACCCACCCGTCATATGAAGCTGCTTTGACATGGGAAACACCGGGATAAATAAAAATTTTAACGCCGTGTTTTAAAAGAAGGTTTGCTATTTTTTTATTAATACCTGCAAAGGTCTTAACATCAAAATGATCCGGAAGAGTTACCCGGACATCAACACCACGTTTTCTTGCAGCACAGAGCTCATAGAGAAAGGTTTCGTTCCATATATATGGATTTTCCACATATATATGATGTTTTGCACGCCGAGCAGCTTCGACTTGAGAATTGTATATTTCATACTTGTAAGTAGTAGTTCTTAGAATATGAAAATCCGTGATACCCATATGCTCTCTTACAGTTTTTCTATGTGGATGATTTCGGAAAAAACGAACAATATCCCCAAAAAGACTATATTTATACCACGAATGGTCAAAAATCCTTTGGAATTCAGAAGTAAGATTTCCTTTAACTTCAAACATCAAATCTCGCCAGTCATAGCGATATTCATTCCCTATATTCATTCCACCAAAAAAAACTTTATCCCCGTCTATTGCAATCATCTTTGTATGATCTGATTTTAGCCATATATTTCTGCTTTTTCTGAGTTTTACTCTTGAATCCTCAGTAAGATATTTGAACATATTCAGACTTTCAATATAGTTGAGCCCTTTTTCAGTATCTGAATTTTCCCAGGCCGTAGCACTGCCTAACATATCTGATATGACTTTCACCTGGATTTTTGAAGATTTTTTTTTAAGGATATCAGCAAAAAATATTGCATATTGATCATTATCAAAAATATAAGTGGACATGTTGACATATTTTTTAGCGTTTAAAATGTTATTTTCAAGAACAGGAAAAAATTCATTGCCCGACACAAAAATGTGAACATCTCCTTTAACAGGTTTACCTGTTTTTTTATCAAGCCATCTATTTAATGCATCTTTGTCAAGATAACCTCTGGTTGGTGAGATAGAGGGGATTTGAGTATCTAAAAAGGGATAACTAAAAAATTTCAGATGTGTTCTGTATAAAGTTTCGGTTATAAAGGTTTTAATGCGCGTTACAAGGGTCCCG
>JAIOSM010000083.1 GCA_021107575.1 Desulfobacteraceae bacterium
CAAGGGCATTTTTTACAGCAGTTGCAAGAATCATATCAGTCCGCTGAACAAGCCTCTGAACAAGATGAGAGTTTCTTACCATCATTTCACCGCCAAATCTTGTCTGGAGATTGGAGTTGTCTATGGTCTGAAGATCAACAACTGCCATGGCAAGATCAGATAATAATGTTGTAACAGCTTCTTTTTCCCTGGCATCGGCTATTGTGGCAAGATGATCACCAAGCTTTTTCCAGATAAGCTGGCCCTTATAAATATCTTCCTGAAGTTTTGGCTGAATTTCCTTTAAAGAATCACATATAACAGCAAGCTCAGAAGCATCAAAGATAACTTTGTCAGCTTCAATTCTTAAATGCTCTCTTATGCCGTCAATGGTAGAATTTACAGTCTCTCTTTTTTCAGCAATGATTCTTAAAATTTCATCCCCTTTTGGAAGTCGGGATACTGTTTTTGTAAAAAGCCCCATTACCTTTTTGGGAAAGGGAAAATTTGTATTTGAAACCACTGTGGGATTTACCTTGTCAAGCTCAAGTTTTATTGCAAGTATGTTTTTACCCACAGAAGAACTCTCTTCAGTGGAAACATTTTTTAATACATTCCCCATTTTTCTGTCATAAAGGGTTACCTGGGCCTGGGTCTCCTGCATAATCTCCTGTCCAAGATTAAATACAAAATTTCCCAGTTGCCAGTCTGAAGGATCAGCCTTTATTTTGGTAATAAAGTCTTCAGTTTCAGTTTCAACTTTTTGAAGGGCTTTTATATCTAAATGACCGGGAGTTATGGGGACAAGGTTTTCAACAGGCTGTACCGGTGTTAATGCTCCCTGTCCTGCGGCTTCGGTAATGTCAGCTAAAACAGGTGCTTTTGCCTGATTTGCAGTGTTTTGAAGATCTTGTGTAATTTTTTGATCCATGTTTTACTCCTTATTTTGTTTAAGACCCAATATCTGTCTGGAATTTGGTTTTAAGAAAAGTTGCCATGGTTTTAAATTCCTGGGTTTCATTCTTTTCTGCAATATCTCTTGCTCTTTTTGATACTTCATTAAGGCTTGCAAGGGTGTTATTAAAAATTGAAAGTTGAGTCACCCTGCTTTCATCTGAAAGATCAAGATATTCTTTAACATTATTATAAAGATGGGAAGAGCCTATTTTTTTTAATTCATAGGTCAAAGTCTCTCCGGGATATTTTTCCATCATCGGAGGAATTGTTGCCTTAAGATCGTCAATGATAGATTCAATAGTGCTCAACATTTCGGAATCAAGTCTGGTATCAGTCCGAATCAATATATTAAGTTTTAAAAGAGTTCCCATGATTTTTTCAAATTCAGTTTCCGCGCTTTCTTTTTGAGGGACAGATGAAACAGCTGCTTCCTTTTCAACAGAAGCGCTATTTTTTGTAGTTATTTTTAATACTAAAAATATACCTGCAATGACTATTACTGCCACAATTACAATTGTTACTACCGTCATGTTACTCTCCTATAATTTTATTGTTCCGGCATTGTTCAAACTATCTATAATAGCTTAAGTTTTACAAGCATTATTTCACAAACAAATAACCATTATTCTAAGTATAGTCAAGGCATATTAATTGTACAGTGAGAGCTATACAGTCTGTTTACCCGGGGTTAACTATTTTGAATATTTTTCTTGACAAAGAACAACTTCTTAATCTATATCAATTAATAGGAACCTGCTGTTATATTAATGATCTGTCTCTCACTCGAAACTCGATTGCCTTCTCAATATCGTTTGGGTAACAAGGGAGCATTTAACAAGTCATCACTGCCCTGATCAGTAGCAACAGAGAAAAAAAGTTGGATATAAATAATTTTTAGCAAAATATAGGAGGGGAAAATGAAAAAAATCCTTGGTGTTTTCATAACTATTTGTATTTTTGTTTTAAATTTTGTAAACATGACTTTTGCCAACACAGAAAAGCTCTCTAAGCCGCCACGTCTTATTAAAAACACAGCAGACTCAAACAGGGTTGATCTTCAGGCAGGTAAACCTATTCCGGCTCGTACATTGGGTGTACAACCCCGAATTCGTTCCGCAGATGACAAACACAAAGTTTTTCCAAAGGTTGAGATGGACCTCAACGAGGAAGTTTTTCCAAAGGTTGAGATGGATATGAAATTTGATTAATTATTAGTCTGCTGGTGCTAACATGGCTGGTAAGGGTTAGGGTATTACCCCTTCGGTTTTTTAATTTTTTTTAAAATATCAACTTTAATAATCTTGCCTAAGAAGTTAATTTCATCTTTCAGGACTTTATAACTGCTATAATTTTTATTGCTTTTCATGTGGCATGGAAAAAATGTATTTGCATTGGTGTTATACACGCTTAGTACTCCATTACTGTCAATTTTAAGCGGATATTTCCAGCAGTTGACTGGTTTATAAAACCATGGGTGCTTTCCTTCTAATTCGGCTATTTTTTGAAGGGAACAAGCTCCATCCGGCATAGAAAAGACACAGGTATGAGAGAAGTCTCTGAATAAATTTATGTTTAAAATAGAAAATTTATCTGAAGAAGAAAGCATTTTCAGGATTATATTTAATAATTGCTTGAACCCTCGATGTTTTTTATAGATAAAGAAAATATTTCTCTCAGTATCTGTTGCAATTATTTTTTCAGGCAGTTTAATATTTATAGAATCGAAAAGATGTTTTTTGTTTTTAACAAGATCCTCATAAACCTTTTTTTCCTGAGAGGTTATTCCAACATAAAGACTACAGCACATACCAAAGCATTGATGAAATAATTCTGCACAGGATCCCATTTTTGTTTCATTAAACGCCTTAGAATCAATAGTTTTAATTTTTGACTCTAAAGCTTTTTCAATCTTTGGGAATGCCGTAGCGCTCATAATCCATCACTGTACAACAATGAAATTGTGTATGCAATATTAATTGATGGAATACGGACTGTTGCAAGTAAATTTTGGTGTCATACTTCTGTTGACAGAAAACATTTTCATAATCTATTATACTACAATGAAATATGTATTAATTATAATTTGCTCATCAGTTATTTTCGCTTATAATTGCCATGCACAAACAATTGATAGAATTGTAATTGGGGCATATGATGAAATCAAAAATAAAACAAAATATAATACAGAAATGTTAGAAAAATATTTTTCACCAACATACATAAATGGCAAAAATACAGGGAAGTCTATATATCCAAACGGTGACGTCAACTCAGGAGAAGGAGTATGCGCCGATCTGGTAGTACGTGCTCTTCGTAATGCAAATATTGATTTACAGAAATTAGTTCATTTAGATATTTTATCAAACAAGAAAGCATATGGTGTTAAAGTCCCGGCTAAATATATTGATCACCGTAGAGTTTGGATTCTAAAAACCTTTTTTAAAAGAAAGTGGAAAAGCCTTTCCACTAAACTCGACAAACCAAATGCATGGCAACAGGGAGATATGGTTATTTGGAATATCGGATCAAAAAAACATTTACATATTGGTATTATAGGTAAAAAGAAACGTCATGATGGATTCCCATATGTCATACACAATATGCGTTATGTCCCATTTGTTTTTGCGGGAAAAACAATAGAACAGGATATTCTTGAAGGCCCGAAGTTCCTTGGAAATTCAGTTGGTGAGTGGAAAATAATTGGTCATTACCGCATTAAGTGAATATTTAAATGTTTATAATTTTGCATACTTCTCTTGACAAAAAGTAACTCCTTAATCTATTCTCCTTATCAAATTTTAAGAGTAAAAAAATATACTTGGTACAACTTAGTGTTTGTTGGGAAGATACATTGAATCAAATCAAATGCTGGTTGAACCGGCTGAATATAGGAATTTAAATTATGATACGATCAATAATAAAGAGTACTGGCAGATATGTACCGGATAGACATGTTACAAACCATGAGTTAACCGAATTTATGGACACAACTAATGAATGGATTGTACAGCGGACAGGAATTGAAGCCAGGTATTGGGTCAAAGATGGTGATGACGTTGGTACATCTGACTTAGCTTTTAATGCAGCTAAAATAGCTTTGGAACGGGCAAATTGGAAGCCTGAGGAACTGGATTTGATTGTCTTTGCCACCATGACTCCAGACGTATATGTACCGGGTTCCGGGGCTATTTTGCAGGACAAGCTGGGCGCTAAAAATGTGCCGGCTATCGATATCCGCCAGCAATGTACCGGCTTTATACATGGACTTGAAATCTGTGATGCCTATATCCGAAGTGAAAAGGCAAAGAAAATTTTATTGGTTGGAGCAGAATATCAAAGTAGATACGTAGAGCTTACCACAGCTAATCGCGACACAGCTATAATTTTTGCTGATGGCGCCGGGGTTGCCTGTATAGAAGCATTGGAAACAACTGATGATGTTGGGATAATTGCTTCGATTCTGTATGCTGATGGAAAGTATTCCCAGTCTTTGAAATTTGGATTGCCTGCCAGGAAGTCAGGTAGGGCGATAAGCTCTGCCCTTGTAGAGAACAAGGAACATTTTCCCTATATGGATGGCAAAAAAGTATTCAAGCTTGCAGTCACCCGCCTGCCCAAATCAGCTGAAGCATTGCTGCAAAAAGCAAAGATGTCCATTGAGGATATTGATATGTTTATACTCCATCAGGCTAATTTACGTATCAACGAAGCTTTTCGGGAGCGGATGAACATTCCGGAAGAAAATATGTACAACAATATTCAACGATATGGTAATACCACCGCTGCAACAATCCGCATTGCTTTTGATGAAGTCCTGGAAAAACAAATGGTAACAGCAGGGGATACGATCATGTTTCTTGGATTAGGAGCCGGTCTGACCTGGGGGGGCGTTATTTATAAAATGGTTTGATTGTTATATTTTTTCAGAAAATAATTTTGTATGGACAGCACCCGAAGATGTGAGTTGGCTTTTAAATAATATTATTGAATTAACAAAAAAAGAATCAGAGTTTATATTAGAATATCGTTTTAAAATTTGGGTTATACGGCTTTCAGAAACCGGTTGCTTTAACCTGCAGAGTGTAATATGAGGAAAATAACGTTTTTTTTCTTTTTTAAAATCTGTTTTTTCAAGATTTGCCTCCAGAAGAGAATGCATCATTTCAAGCCTGTTTGTTTGCCCTTTAATACCTGACTGAATGCCTGACCAGATTATTCCGGGTTTTTTAACAGAAGGGAATACTCCGATTCCTTTTGTTGAGAGTGATAGTCTTTTATTTTCTTTTTTGAAATCAAGAATAGTAGCACTTATACTATGATTAATACCTTGAATTTTTGAACATGGAATATTCCCGAGGAATTTCAATGTCAGATGCATATTTGAAGGATTTGGCCAGGAAGCTTTGACTTTATATGTTTTTAGATGTGTCTGGAGACCCCTTAAATGAGAGACTATCTTTTCAGGAAGAGCTATGGCAATAAAGGCTCGTATATTTTTATTTGTCACGAATCAATTTTTTTTTCGGTCATGAGAATTCTTAGAATATCCTCTTTCCCTATTATACCAACCAACTTTTTGCCTTCAGCTACAGGAATGGTATGAAAATGTTTTTCAACCATGAGGCTTGCAACCTCACTTATAGGGGTGTCAGGCCGAACAGAGACTGGTTTTGTAACCATTGCATGCTCAACCTTGGTCGCAGACATTTTTTGAAGTTCTTTTTCAAGCTTTTTGGATGATGAGAGAGGGATGATTCCGTCCAGAATCGTAAAAATTGGTGGAAAGGGTATTTCTTTTTTTTGAAAGATCAGGTCGCTCTGGCATAAAATCCCAATCAGTAAACCATTGGCATCAATAACAGGAACGCCATTGAAATGGTTATTCAGGAGAGTTTCGACAGCTTTTGTTATTTCAGTATCAGGTGACAAAGAAATAACATCTTTTACCATAATATCTTTTGCTTTAATCATGTGTTGTCTCCTTTTTTTAAATTTATTTCCTTAGGGACTCAGCAAATTTCTGAATACATTCCGGGAAAAGCTGCCATTCGAGTTCAAGACCTTTCTTTTTAATATCATCAAGGGTGTCATTGTCATCAATGCTGAATGCTTTTTGCCCTATAATCGGGCCTGTATCTTCTCCATAGTCGATGTAATGAACAGTGCATCCTCCAACCTTGCAGCCATATTTGAATGTGTCTCCGTAACCATCAACTCCAGGAAATGATGGAAGAAGTGCCGGGTGTATATTCATGATTTTGCGATGGGAAGAACAGAATCGATCAATAAAGTATGGTGTCAGGGTTCTCATAAATCCTGCAAGAACCAGAAGGTCAATGTCATAGGTTGATATATGGTCAAGGAGTTGTTTTTCTGCAATTGCTCTTGATTTTAAAAAGAAATTTATTTTATCTTCCGGGGTTGCCTTTGAAAAAAGTTTTTGTTTGGATTTGATTTCTTCAAGATTAAAATCATTCGGGAGGTCAACTTTATCAGGATTTGTTTTTA
>JAIOSM010000301.1 GCA_021107575.1 Desulfobacteraceae bacterium
AACATATCACATATTATACGTCATTGCAAGCTTGACATGACACTAGCCATATCCTGAGCATCATCTTTGCTTAGGCCACCTATTATAACAATATCGGAATCAATAGGCCCAACAATTGTTGGCGCAACTACACATTTACCATCTAAAAAATATCCTAATTGCTTTCCAGCATATTGTTTTGAAGCAATAGCAAATTTTATTTGGCCTTCTTTTGTAAATTTTAACCGTAACTCAACTACTTCTTGTGAGACTTTCATTCTTTCTTTTAGAGCATTGGCAATAGCTTTTTCACTCATAGATAACTCACGACTTATTACCTCAGCACCGATAAAATCTCGGTTGGAAAGAAGTACTTCAGTTCCAAATGATTTAGTCTCACCATATTCGGCCTGCAAAACCGGCCTTACCTCAACCTTTATATCGTAAGTTTGTTCTCTTGGTTCCTCTGCACAATTAACTGCTGATAAAAATAGAAGAATGATAAGAATGCGATACAATAGTCGATTCATTGTTCATTCCGTCCTGCATAACGGGGCTGGTGAGCGGCTGGCATGGAGCGCCAGCGTAATGCCAGTTGGCTTGTTGGCTTGGGGTCGGACCAAGCTATCCTACTAATATTTAAACAATATCATCCCAAGAATAGGTCTTTTGCGGCCTTAAAAGGTCATTTTCAGGGGTTAAATCGCCCCCGTAAGGAATGGCTGGTTCACGAAGCTCATAGCCATTTTTACTTCCAATAATCTTTTGACCTTTCGCCTTAATTCCAATGACGATTTGCCCTTGGCATTTTATTGCTGTTTTCTTAAAAGACCATTTTTGATATGAAAATTGAAGGTATAAGCCCTAAAAACACAGCAAAATCCGGTCATTTTCACAATATCTCAAATGGTTAGCTTGGTCCGACCCCATTCTCACGACCCCATTCCAATCATTTGGCAAGAGAAATCACTCCCATCATGGAATGTGAAAATCCTTTACCTTCGGCTTTCTCATCTAACTTTTCTGAAACATACTTCCCTGCCGCTGATGCTAAACCAAGTGGTAGTAAAGCTCCTAAAAATGGGGCTAAAACAGGAAGCATTGTTACACCTAAAGTACTGCCAGCTATTAGCGCAGTATACTTGTGCTTTGCTGCATATTTATCTTTGAATGATGCAACTTGTTTTTCATGTTTAGATATCGCTCTTTCAATGTGCGAACAAACTTCTGAAGCAACATAACCTAAATCTTCAAGCTTAGTTTCAGGTAGGCTGTTTACTAACTCTCGCAATTCTCTCCGGAATTCAACATTTTCGTTAGTCTTTCTTAGCTCGATGATTTGTGAATCATTTATGTTGGATAAAAAATCCAAGCGCTGAGATGACAACGAATGCAAAATTGCAGTTGTTGATGGGTCAAAAGAGGCTTTGTTTGAAACTGTAGTGTTCTTCATGTTAGCGATAAGCTGGTAATAATGAGCTTGAGCACTGACACACAAAAATGGATGGCTTCTAAGCTCATCCGAATTTTCTAGAAGGTGGAAATTTGGAGAAATACGCTCAAAAATTGCATTTGTAACAACACTAATGTCGCCATGCGAAAATAGTTCTTCGCACCAAGCTTCCGAACGCCAAAGCATCATTTCTGCTTTATAATTTTCAAGTGCAGATTTTATTGACTCACCTGGTTCACTTCCTGGTGAAACAAACAGCTTTGAATCTTCGATTTTTTGGAGGTACTTATCAGGAGATTTGGAAGCAAACTCCATAATATTTTGTAGACTGGTAATTGCCGAATCCACGTAATGTGAAAATACATCAGTGATTAGTTGAATAGTGTTTTGTTGAGTCTGTACGTCGTGCTCTTCAAGGGATTTTTCAAAACTCGGAAAAACAAAAAATGGCAGGATATCAAAATCAGAGCCAGTAAGATCAGACAGGTGCAATATAAAAAATGCCATTTGAAGAGGAATTACGTGATTAAACCTCTCTTCATCACGCCTCTTTTCAAGCCACGGCATTATAGGGTCTGGAATTAATACCGTATCAGAGTACAACAATGACTTACGAGTAGCATTTAGCTGAGTTTTCAGAAATCGGCTACTACCGCCTAAATTCAACTTACAAGCATCTAATTTTTTTGCTGCTACAAATGCATTAGCAGCTTCTTCTCCATACAATTTTTTTAGTTTATCTTCCATGTCTGAAAAGGCGTACATGGCCTTTTCTGCTCGATTAGGTTCTTCAGCTAAATCTTTTCCCATTCCCTGAATAGATTCAGAAAAGTCATCTACGGATGAAAATTTTCGAGGTGATTTACCTGTAACGTTGACAAAAAATTCCGTTAATATCTCAAAATATCTATTTTGATAGATAATCAGATCATGTATTTCTTTCTGATTCACTTGGTAACCTCAGTTTGAAATATAAAGGGCTGGCTGAGGGGCGCTCGCTTTTTAGTGCGTCCCTCTCCAGCCAGAGGTTATTTTCCTTTTTCACTGTTATCGGCAGATTGGATCAGAAGCATGCAGGTACTCGAACTACCTCTGGTCTCAATGAGCTCGTACCTATACGGTTTCGACCCCCATTTGCGCTTTGAACTCGCTAAAGCTGTGGCAAATTCCGGGGATGTACAAATATACCTTGTGACACCATCCTGAGGTACGAATTCATTGCACCCCAAGTTTCTAATGTCCTTTTTTTCTTTTCTATTAGAACCCGCGTTGGATGAAGTAACATCGCAGACCTCGCACCGGATGACAATCCGACCTTCGTTATCGATAATGACTAGGTCATTGCCGATTGTATCATCGCTGGTTGAAGGATGGCATTCGAGTATCGAATAACTTTTATTCTTTGACTGCGCCGCGAACCACTCGATGGCGTCCATCAGACGCTCGACTGTTGCGGCGATATTAACCACCTCGCTAAATTTCTCTTCTGTTTTGCCGATCAGTGGGGGAACATCGCCCTCGTAGAGCTTGACCGATGAACGCTTCACCGAACTTCCCCAACGAGACTCATCAAAATCCGATGCAATGATCATAGCATTCGCCCGCGAGACGAGAAATCGGTGCGCCTTTCGGAGACGATGTAATGCATCTCCGAAATTTGCGTTTGTGAATGGCTCAATGATGTAAGGCATAGCCCTCTGTCTTTGGAGAAAGAACGAAAAGCTCACCAGACAGCGAAAGCCGGGAGGCTTTGGCTGTCTGGTAGAGCGCCAAGTTATATGTGCCTTTATTCAAAGAGCGCCAAGTTGATAATTTGGAAATAATATTGAAGCAAAATAGAAAAAGGGAATTAATAATTGCTTTACCGGACCAAGCAAAAATGCATTTTTTATCAAAATGTAGCTCAATTCGCCCGAATAAAATTCGGCTGAAAGGCGTTTGCTAAAATCTTTATCAGAATGTTGCAAAACGCCATTATAAAGGTAATCAAGATCAGGGCCGTAGCTCTTTAAAATGAATCTAATTGCGTCTCGGTGATTTTTAAGAAATTTGTTGAATAAATCTGTAATGTCTTCCTTCTTGTTTCTGACAACGGACAATATTGTTCCAGTTGTAGGATCTTTCAAAAACAACTTAGAAGAAATGGACTTGTATAGGCGGTTGTAATAAATAGAGTCATTTTGGTTCCACACAATAGGACGGAACTCGTTAAGAACATGTTTTGCATCTTCTATATTTTCAACAAATAATTTGCCATTCCGCTCCACCAAGTCAACGGTTTTTATCTCTGGCAACTGTTGAAACTTAGCAACAAAGTGTGTAAACCGTGCCCTATCTTCCTCTGTGATAATATCTTGACCGAGAGCCGCATTTCGGATTGTAATGCTTAATCGGCCTTCTATTTGCCCTTCAATTTTGTTTCTCGCTTCATCAACTGTCTTACTCAATTCTTTATGAATGTTACCGAATTTATCTTTTATTCTTTCAAACTCGGATGCGATAATATTTTCATTCATGTTTCTTTTTTACCTATGTCCTCTTACATATAGGACGTCATAGGTGTCAGGCCTACACATTTCACATATTTCAACATTCATAATAGATTTTGGAACAAACCGACACCCAGCCTAATTTTCTGTATTGCTGTTTGTTTTTTGGAAATTGTGTAGGCCTGACACCTATGTCTTTCCCGTCTGTCCAAATGCCGGTTTTTA
>JAIOSM010000495.1 GCA_021107575.1 Desulfobacteraceae bacterium
GACCGACCGGTTATGAGCCGGTGGCTCTGCCAAACTGAGCTATGGGCCCCGCTTTCTCGCCTGTCAGCAAATTTAGCCAATATATAGATTATTCCTTTATATGTCAAGATCAATTATCAATAAATGTTTTTAATTTCCTACTTCTTGTCGGGTGTCTTAATTTCCTTAATGCCTTAGCTTCAATCTGGCGAATTCTTTCCCTTGTAACCATAAAGTCCTTACCAACCTCTTCCAATGTATGATCTGATTTCTCACCAATTCCAAATCTCATACGTAAAACTTTCTCTTCTCTGGGTGTTAATGAAGCAAGCATTTTTCTAGTCTGTTCTGCGAGGTTATAATCAATAGCCGCATCAGAAGGTAAAGAGAACTTTTTATCTTCAATAAAATCTCCCAAATGGCTGTCTTCCTCTTCACCAATAGGAGTTTCTAGAGAGATGGGTTCCTTGGCAATCTTAAGTACACGACGTACTTTATCAATAGGGATCTCCATTTTTTCAGCAATTTCTTCCGGGGAAGGTTCTTTACCGTTTTCCTGAACAAGATATCTTGAAGTCCTTATAAGCTTATTAATTGTCTCTATCATATGGACAGGGATTCTAATTGTTCTTGCCTGGTCTGCAATAGCTCTGGTAATAGCCTGTCTTATCCACCATGTTGCATAGGTAGAAAATTTATAACCACGCTTATATTCAAATTTTTCAACGGCTTTCATAAGCCCGATATTACCTTCCTGAATAAGATCAAGAAATTGCAAACCACGATTCGTATATTTTTTTGCAATGCTGACAACCAGTCGCAAATTAGCTCTCACAAGCTCTCTTTTTGCAAAATCAGCTCTTGCTCTGCCTTTCTTAATTTTATTTACAATCTCTTTTAAGTCTGCTGGTTCGCCTTTAATAATATCTTTTTTTTCAGCCAGTTGATTAAGCATTAATCCAAGGTCATTAAATAATACTATATATTCATCTTTATCTGCAGCAGAGTTTTTTTCTGCCCATTTAATAAATTTGGCTTCATCTCCACAGCATTCAAATATATCTCCTTTTTTGGCAGCAAAACATAAAGCACATCTCTCAAACAAATCATCAACTGCATCAAACCAGTTAATCATTTCAATGATTTTCTCTTCAATTTTATCAATAACCTTTTTCTCAAACCTGAATTTTTTAAAAAGTATATGAATATCCTGAATGTTTTTATTGATTTGTTCGTCGATCTTTTTCAACTTAAGACCTTTAAGCTCTTCAGAAACGATCTGATCCCGTTTCATCTGATTCTCAAGATGAATTTTTTCAACTTTTCTTATAGCTACAACAAAATCTTCAAGTTTAACTGTCTCCTCAGGATTGTTCCCTTCATGTAAATCCCTCAATATTGCATTTAACTCAAACTTGTCGTCTTTCAAGTCTCTAAAAAAAACAAGGATTACACTAACAGCCAGCGGAGTATCCAACATCACCCTTAAAATGTCACGTTCACCTGATTCAATTTTTTTGGCAATCTCAATTTCACCTTCACGGCTGAGCAATGTCACCATACCCATTTCTCTTAAATACATTTTTACAGGATCAGTTACTGTCCCAAAATCCGCATCATAGGTAGAACTCTGTGTTAATACAGAAGCCTTTGCTCGCTTGGCTGTTTTTCCAGTGCTTTTTTCAGGTTTGCCTGTTTTATTAACTTTTTTGCTGTCTTTTTTAGCTTTAACCTGCTTTTTATCCTGCTTATCACTCTTTTTTGATTTTACTGATTTTTCTGATTTCCGGGGCGTCTTTTTAGATTTGCTTTGCTTTGCTTCTTCAATGCTAATCTTTTTTCTGGGCCTCCCTACTTTTCTGACTGGTTTACTAATCTTTTTAGTACTTTTTTTACTAATCTTTTTGGGACTCTTTTTAATACTCTTTTTAGCCTTGGCTGACTTCTTTTCTTTAATTTTCTCTTGATCAAGAAGTTTAATTCCAAGACTTTCCAAATGCACAACAATATCGTCAAGCTGATCTGAAGATACTAAGTCATCAGAAATAGCTTTATTGATTTCAGCATATGAAAGGGTTCCCTTTTTCTTACCTTTCTTTATCAGTTTTTTAAACTCTTTCTCTCCAATAAGTTTGTTTGCTTCGGACTTAATAATCCCTTCTGTCATAAAATTCCTCCCCAAAGCCTGATTTAATTTTCATTATGTAATTGTCTAATTTCATTTTGCTTTTTTGCCAGTAATTCAAACACATCAGAATCACAATTTTTTTCTGCATTTTTAATTTTTTTTGTAAGAGTATTATCTTTTTTCTTTCTAAGGTTAATAATCCTTTTCATTAAAAAAACCGATTTATCATAAACCTCTTTAACATCAGATACGTCAGTAATAACAAGAGATGCAATGACTTCCATCTCTTCATTGGTCTGAACATTTGCCATAAATTGTGATAAAAATTGATCTTTATCACAGTCAAAGGATAAAGCTTTTCTGCCTATTTTTTTTAAACTTTCAGAATAAAAAAAATCCAGCACTTTTCGCTCTTTAATCTCTTTATGAATTTCAGGGTATTGCAACATCATTGCAATCATCTGTTTTTCTCTTCTAACAGATTCATGTATTTCATTGATTCCATCTATTGTAGATTCATCAGCATTAATCAGAAAAGGTTTTCTTTCCATTGAAGAGAGATGTTCATTCCTGACTTTTTCCAGAACAGCTTTTTCATCTACATTCAGTTTTTCCGCAAGCTCTTTAATATGCAACGACCTCAAGGCACTATCCTGAATTTTAGATAGATACAACTTCATTTCATCTAAAACAGCAACTCTGCCCTGAATCGAATTTCCATGACTCTTTATTGCAGTTACAGTAAGAAATTGCATTATGCTCAAAGCTTGTAAGGCCTTTTGTTTAAAAGTTTCTTTCCCATATTCCATAATAAAAGAATCAGGATCTTTGTCTTGAGGTAAAACAAGTATTTTTAATTCAATACCTTCATTGATAAAAATATCAATACTTCTTTTTGCTGCATTAATTCCAGCATCATCGGAATCAAACACCAAAATGACTTTTTTTGCATATCCTTTTAGTAACCTGACATGTTCTTGAGTCAGAGCAGTACCTAAACTTGCAACTACATTTCTAACGCCATGCTGATACAAAGAAAGAAAATCAAAATAACCTTCTACAATGTAAACATGTTCTTTCTGCCTGCAATAATTTTTTGAAGCATGCAGACCATATAAAATTCTACTTTTATTATAGATAAGCGTTTCAGGTGAATTTAAATATTTTGGTAAGGAGTCATCCATAACTCTCCCACCAAAACCTGCCACCTGCATATTTATATCAAATATCGGAAATATTATTCTATTTCTAAACCTGTCGTAATAACCAGATCCTGATTTCTTTGGCAACACAAGGCCTGATTTCTCAGCAACATTCTTTGGTATTGATAATTTTCTATAAAATTCAACCAATGAATCCCATTTGTCTGGAACAAACCCAAGATTGAATTCTTTAATAATTTTATCAGTTGTTCCGCGCTTAATAAAATATTGCCTTGCTATTTGTCCCTGATCCCCTTGTGATAGTAAATTTACAAAATATTCCATCACTTTTTTATTGAGCCTAAAAAGACCTTCTTTTAAATCCAATATTTTTTTCTTTTCAGGACTGATGTTGCCGACTTCAATTGTTATGTTATACTTTCTGGCAAGTATTTTTACTGATTCAGGAAAGGTAATACTATTATACTTCATTAAAAAAGAAAAAACATTACCTCCCACACCACAACCAAAGCAATGGAAAATTTGTTTTTGCGGACTAACTGAAAAAGAAGGAGTTTTTTCGGAATGGAAAGGGCATAGGCCCATATAGTTCTGTCCGGATTTTTTAAGAATAACAGATTCTGATATTACATCTACAATATCAGAGGTGTTTATAATCTCAGAAATTTTATTTTCAGGAATATACATAGTTTTCTATCTTGAAATTCCTATTGCTTCTTTCAGGTCAAGTTTTCCTTCATAAAGAGCACGGCCTGTCACCACTCCAAAAATTTCTTTGTATTTCAACAATTCCCTAATATCTGAAATCGAAGCAACACCGCCGGAAGCTATTACTGGTATATCTATAGCTTGAGCAAGGTTATTGGTAGCTTCAATATTTGGTCCGGTCTGCATTCCATCTCTTTTTATATCAGTAAAAATAATTGCTGCGACACCTTTTGATTCATATTTTCTGGCAAGTTCTACAGCACTCACATCTGAAATTTCACTCCAGCCTTCAACTGCAACCATTCCATTTTTAGCATCAATCCCAACAACAATTTTACCAGGGTATTTTTTACAGATATCTATAACAAAATCAGGGTTATAAAGAGCAACAGACCCTATAATGACTCTATCCACACCTAAATCAAAATACATCCTGACAGTATCTTCATTTCTTATACCACCGCCGACCTGAATTGGTGTGTTAATATTTTCAACAATATGTTTTATTATTTTATTATTTACAATCTGTTTTTTAAAAGCACCATCCAAATCAACTATATGTATAAGTTCGGCTCCTAAGGACTCCCACTTTAATGCTATTTCAAGAGGGTTGTCAGAATATTTTGTTTCAAGATCCATGTTGCCCTGTTGCAACCTGACACATCTCCCCTGTTTAATATCAATGGCCGGAATAATAAGCATTAAATATCAACCTTAATAAAACTATTAATTAATTTCACAAACTGCCTTTGCTTGAAAGAGTTCCTGATATTTTTGGATCTATTGTGCACGCCTGATTCATAGCTCTGCCCATGGCTTTAAAAATAGATTCAAGCACATGGTGTTCATTTTCACCATATTGTGTATTTATATGAAGGTTTAACCCTCCTTTAACACAAAATGCTCTAAAAAATTCTTTAGCAAGATACGCATCAAAAACACCTTTTACATTAATTTTTGATGGAAGATTATAAACAAGATAGGGTCGGTTGGACAAATCTACAGTTACCCGGGATAAAGCCTCATCCATAGGTACTGCTCCCTCACCATATCTAAGAATACCTTTCCTGTCACCAAGAGCTTTTGAAAAAACTGCTCCCAGAACAAGGCCAATATCTTCAACAAGATGATGAAAATCAACATCAGTATCCCCTGACGCTTTGATTTTAATATCAAAAAAGCCATGAACAGAAAACAAA
>JAIOSM010000294.1 GCA_021107575.1 Desulfobacteraceae bacterium
CCCCATGGTGTAAAAATTGAAGCCTGGCATCTTCTTGCCATTTTTATTGCTACCATAACAGGCATTATCTTAAAAATTTTACCCATGGGTGCTGTTGCCATTATTGGAATTGCGGTGACTGCCCTGACAGGGGTTCTTGATCCTGAAAACCCCAGCAACGCTATTGCTTATTCCTTGAGCGGGTTTGCCAATACCACTATCTGGCTGATTGTTCTGGCCTTTTTTATTGCCCGTGGATTTATCAAAACCGGTTTAGGATCACGCATTGCATTCCTTTTTGTGAAACTACTTGGGAAACGGACCCTGGGGTTAAGTTACGGGCTTCTTGGGGCGGATTTGATTCTGGCTCCTGCCATACCTAGTAATACAGCCCGGGCTGGAGGAATCATCTATCCCATAATGCGTTCACTGGCTCTTGGATTTGGCTCAGATCCTGACAAACCAGAGACATGCAGAAAAATGGGTTCATTTTTGACCATTACTGCCTATCATGGAAATATTATAACATCAGCAATGTTTATGACTGCTATGGCAGCTAATCCCCTTGCTGCTAAGCTTGCTACTGATGCTGGTTTTGAAATTACATGGGGCAGCTGGGCTCTGGCAGCCAGTGTCCCGGGGATTATCTCTCTTGCTGTTGTGCCATATCTTTTATACAAGATGTATCCTCCTGAAATTAAAGCCACACCCAATGCTCCCGGCATTGCCCAGAAAAGACTAGATGAAATGGGTCCCATGAGTATATCTGAGTGGATCATGCTGTTTACTTTTATTACTCTGATTATATTGTGGATCTTTGGCAATAGCATTGGTGTTCATGGAACAACTGCCGGAATTATAGGAATAAGTGTACTTCTTGTATCAGGTGTGCTGACATGGAATGATGTGGTCAGTGAAAAAGGAGCCTGGGATACACTTGTATGGTTTGCAGCTCTTGTTATGATGGCTACATACTTGAACAAATTAGGAATGATCGAATGGTTCGGAGCCACCATGGAAGAATCAATATCTGGTGTTGCCTGGACAACTGCTTTTCCAATAATTATCTGCGTCTATTTTTACTCACACTATCTTTTTGCCAGTTCAACCGCCCATGTTTCCGCCATGTATGCCGCCTTTCTTGCAGTTGGTGTTGCCGTGGGAATACCAGGCATGCTTCTTGCGCTCACTTTAGGATTTGTCAGTAATCTGTATGCTGTGACCACACATTATGGAATGGGCTCTGCACCAGTGCTTTTTGGCTCTGGATACGTGGATCTGAAAACATGGTGGATACTTGGATTTATCATGAGTATTGTTTTTCTAATTATTTGGATGGGTATAGGTGGCTTGTGGTGGAAAGTCATAGGACTGTATTGATTCAGACATAAACTACTTTAAAACATAAAAAATGATGTCTGCATTGTTGGCCCGATTCTGCAATCATTTGCAGCTATCTTCTCTCTTCAAGATATTTCACCATTTGGCTCATTGTGATTTTCATACTTGATGGGCCGGAGCGGACAAAAAATTCTTCATTTTTACCAATGGATAAAAAGACAGGTTTTCGGACTCTCTCACATTCAACGACCACAATCTGCTTTTCTTTAACAAGTTTTATCTTCAAGGTTATAAAACGGATAAATTCAGGACCTATATGGTTATTAATCAGGCTTTTACAATAGAGACGCAGCTTATCTTCATTCTCAAAATGATCCACTTGGATTCCAAGAATATTGCCATCATCCTCAACACCTACAAGTAAAATTCCGCCATCGGAATTCATAAAGGCTGTTATAGTTTTGAGCCAGGCAATTTCAATTTCCATACCCTTTTTTCCAGTCTTAAGATTTGTTCGCAGGGTTGATTTAAATTCCAGGGTGGTACTCTCACCAGCATTAATAAGGGCCATTAACTCATTGGTAAAATTATTGCTGCCAATGTGCTGGGTGGGAAGATCTTTAAGCTGATAACTGTATTTTTTTACAAGTCGAAAAGCTAGAAAAATTGCAAGAATAAGTACACCAAGACCAATCATGCCTGTTTGCCGCCATTTTTGGACAACGTTCTCTGTAATTTTTGACTGGGGGATGATAATGCCAACCCAGGAACTTGGTTCTCCTTGACCTAACTTGCTAAAGCCTGCCCACCAGACCTGGCCGCTGCTTATGAATTTGAGGGCTGAAACTTCTTTCCCTTTATGGGATTGCCATATTTTCAGTGCGGCTTGCAAGGGGGCAGGCCGCTGGTCAACTTTGCCTGGTTTCATCTGATTATAAGTAATAATCGAACCATCTTTTTCTATGACAATAATATGGCCATCTTTACCTGCCAGGAGATTATTTAAAAATTCAAGGAGATCATTTTCCAAAAGATCAATGGCAATAATATGTCTGGAATCTGGGTCATCCTCTTCTTGCCAATGGGTAGCAGCAGTAACTCCAATCTCCTGAGTCGTAAAAAAAGTGTAGGGTTCAGTCCAGCTGATTTTACCAGGTTTGTTGTTTAAAGCCTCTTTGTACCATGGCCTGTTTGCAGATTGATAATCAGTTTTTTTCTGCCATGTATTAAATGGTTGACCGTTACGGTTCCAGGAGTGCCAGATTGCAATTCTTCTACCATCGCCAGGATAAAGCCGTCTGGAACGCCAGCCACCGTCATATCGCTGCAGGAAAAATTCACCACCATTATTATGTGCAATTAATAAACCTGTAATATGAGTATAGGGACTTAATAAAGGAATAAGAAACTTAGTTAATTCCTGGTCATTTCGTTGGATAATGGTACCATTCTTCGCCCACTCGCTGATAACAGCAAGATAGTTTTCAATGGGATCTACAAAACGGATAAACCTCTTCTTAACAAGTGCGGAAGCATCACTTATAATAGTTTTAGAGACTTTTTCACGTACAGTTCGAGCCTGGTAAATACTGAGTGCCAAAAGGCAGGTAAAGGTAATTACCACCACAATAATAATATCCCGGAGCAATCTTTTGCGTATATTTTGAGGATGATCTTTAAAAGACAATAGTGATTGTAGTTTTGGCATGATAATTTTAGTTGCTAATTTGTATATTAATAAAGCTATGCTGTAATGTTTTGAGTAAAAAATGTCAATAGTAAAATCAGTAATTTGCGGTATCAGCTATGCTAAAACCTTCTTTATTCATCAAAAAATAACCCATTATCAATCTTTTTTGACTGTGAGGCTTGACATGAAGAGTTCTCCTTTGTTATTAAACAGTAAAGGTATCATATGCAAAATTGTAACCCAAATCATTAAAAATGGAATTTAAGAATTACAGGCAAGTATTGCTTTTCCATGGATAAATATAAAACCATTATACTTTTAATTACGATAATATCTATTTTATTATCACCTGCTGGATTTGTTTTGTCCGGTGGAAAAAAAAGGACAAAAAAATGAAGACAATAATCGGAATTTTAGTGATTCTGTTTTTAATTGCTGCCGGCAGCGTAAATGCAGAAGATGTAACCATTGTCGAAGCAACTGATAGTGATATCAGTGAAAATTTGGATTTAGAGGCAGTGGCTTCTTTATTTGGAGAA
>JAIOSM010000350.1 GCA_021107575.1 Desulfobacteraceae bacterium
AGCAGCTATACATGGGCCGGTTTAGATGTCTGCTAGTAGGGGTAGTGTAAAATTTTCACAATCCTCCACCGCAATGAAATATCATTTTTTTTTCCATGCCATGGAATTTGATCTTATGGCAGCAAGGCATTATGAAGATAGACTTACCGGGATAGGAGGTGTTGTCACTATAGGGGATGCAGTTTTAAGAAGTGATGTTATATATACTTTTGCCGGTGGTAGTATGAAAGAGAATTTTTTCAGCTTTGTTATGAATATTGATTATTCATGGGTCTGGTTTAAAAAGAATTTTTATGGATTTATCGAATATTATTATTCCGGTCTTGGCGTAGATCATTATTCAAAGGCATTGACTGATCGTGACCTTGGAACAAGAATCAACAGAGGTGAGGTATTTGGACTCGGAAAAAATCACTTAAGCTCAAGCATCAGAATAGAATTAAATCCGCTTTTGAATTTCAATTTTACAGCCATTGCAAATCTCAATGACCCATCGTGCCTGATCCAGCCCGGATTAACCTGGAGTACAGCACAAAACCTTGAAATAACAATCGGGGCAAATTTTGCGATTGGTGGGAAAGGTGATGAATATGGCCAAATACAATTACCTGTTTCTATTAAAACAATGGATTACGGTTCGAATCTGTTTTTATGGGTTACGCTGTTTTTTTGATTCTTGTGTTATAATGCGGATGCAGTAAGATGAGGGCATTTAATCAGGATTTTTTTTCGGTAATTTTATTACGGGAAAGAGTGGCAGTATTCCATCATATTTTGAAGGACCGGTGGGCGGCGAAGGAGTAACTCCAGCGAATAGTGAGAGAATATTTGGTATAGGCGATTTGCCTGAAAATTTTTATAAAGTTCATGAAAATGCACTTGGATTTGACGAATTTCCGGTGTTTGCAGGTGGGCTTTCCATGAAACTTGAATGAGGAATGACTTTCGTTCTGGGGCCTGAATTCGTATTCCCGGATAGACCTGTTGGTATTGAAAACACCTTTGTTTTAGGGGAAAACAGCGTAGAAAAATTAACGATATTTGAGGACAGTATCATAAAAATTTAGATTAATAATTGGATACAGATCATTTTTTTATTTGACAATTATTTAAAAATATGGTCTTATGCTCAACACTTGGCTTATTGTAACCAAAAATTTTAACGCGAGGCGGAAATGGCAAAAAATAAAGTGTTAAACAATAAAGAAACAAACAAAAATAAATTTTGCCAGGGAGATTTGGCTGTTTACCCTGCCCATGGAGTCGGTTGTATAGAATCCATTGAAAGTAAAAAAATTAATGGCGAAGACTTAAATTTTTATATGATGAAAATCATTGAAAATGGCATGGTTATAATGATTCCAACTGCTAATGCTAATGCCGTAGGGTTAAGAGATGTGATTCAGGAAGAAGAAATCCAGAATGTTTATGATGTGATGCAGGAAAAGAGTAAAACCACAAAAGGAAAACAAACCTGGAATCGTCGATACCGTGAATATATGGACAAGATTAAAACAGGTTCAATTTACGATGTCGCAACTGTTTTTAGAGACCTCTACCAATTAAAAATCGAAAAAGACCTTTCTTTTGGTGAAAGGAAACTCTTTGATACTGCAAAAAATTTACTTGTACAGGAGTTGTCGACTGCAAAAGACGTTGATGAAAGTTTTATGATGAAAGAGATTGAAAATCTTTTTTAAAAATATATAATTAATACAGGCACTTAATAAAACCGGCAAACAATAATTTGTTTGCCGGTTTTATAGTTTTATGGATATTAAACTTACAATTACTGAAGAGTATCAAAATTTGCGAGTGGATCATTTGATATCCAAATCATATGATCTTGTTTCCAGAAGTCATGCCGCATCTTTAGTGAAAACAGGGAAAATTCTTGTTTCCAACAGAAAAGTTAAACCCGGTTATAAAGTCAAGCTTGGCGAAAGGATCACAGGTTCTGTGGAGAATCGAAAAGAGGTCGATGTTTTACCTCAAAAGATCGATTTGGATATTATATTTGAAGATCAATACATAATTGTTATTAACAAGCCAGCCAACCTTGTTATTCATCCAGGCGCAGGCAATCCTTCCGGTACGCTTGTAAATGCTTTGTTACATCATGATCCAAAAATTATGAATGCAGGATATAATAAAGCAAGGGCAGGCATTGTTCATAGACTTGATAAAAATACAAGCGGAGTTCTTGTGGTTGCCAAAAAATTATCGGCACTGGAATTTCTTAAAAACGAATTTAAGCAGCGCAGGGTAGCAAAGAAGTATTTTGCCCTTGTAAAAGGCGTTATTAAGGAAGATACAGGCAGAATTACACTACCCATTGGCCGACACCCTCAGAAAAGAACAATCATGGCTACAAAGGGTGAAAATCTAAGATACGCAGAAACATTGTGGTTAGTAAAACAAAGATATAAAGAAACAACTTTAATTGAAGCTGTGCTGAAAACCGGTAGAACACATCAAATAAGAGTCCATTTATATGCAATAGGTCATCCCCTGGCTGGGGAAAAAGTATATCAGTTTCGGAGATATAGAAAGAAAAAATCATCCTTCCCACGCCAAATGCTCCATTCGGCGTTTCTTGGTTTCAGCCATCCATTTTCCGGAAGACCTGTGAGCTTTAGCGCTCCATTGCCTGCGGATTTTAAGATGGTAATTGATAGATTAAATAAAGATCAGCTTGGCTCAGCTATTGGCAATTCAATATAGAAAGTTGCTCCTTTTCCAGGCAAAGAATTGACTCCCATTTTACCCATATGATTCTCAATGATTATAAAGTATGAAACAGAAAGCCCCAGACCTGTTCCTATTCCTACAGGTTTAGTTGTAAAAAATGGCTCAAAGATTTTTTTCTGAGTCTTTTTATCCATGCCAGGACCATTATCTTCAATTTCAACTCTGACCATGTTATCTTTTCTGAAAACACGGAGAATAAAGCAGGGGGCAACTCCATTGCCACTCCTCTCTGCCATTGCATGGGCTCCATTTTTCAAAAGGTTTAGTAAAACCTGCTGTATTTTATTGCTGTCGCAAAGAATCCTAGGGATTTTATCATATTCACGAATAATTTTTATTTTTTTAAAATCAAACTTCTTTTTAAAGTCATATTCTTTTTCTGCAAGCGTAACAGTTATGTCCATGATTTTTTTAAGATCATGCTCCATAAAACTTGAATCACTTTTTCTTGCAAAAGAGAGCATATCTCGTACAATAGTTGCAGCGCGCTTTCCTGATTTAGAAATAGAGTCCATCAGAGAAAAAATTTCTCTTTTTTCCATATATTGCTGCATGGCCGCCATGGTTATTCCGCAATCTGCAGCAGTATCAAGATTTTTTTGCATATCAGTTTTAAAACGGTTTTCGATAACTTGAAGATTCTGTAGGATTCCTGCAAGGGGATTATTGATTTCATGGGCCATACCTGCAGCAAGGCCTCCAACAGATAACATTTTCTCAGACTGGATTAGCAGTTCTTCCATGCGGATTTTTTCTGTTATATCATCGGCGCGTATCGCTGCTCCCTCAAAACCTTGGGCAAGAGGGTATATAGTAATATCAAAAAGATATTCCTTGCCATCCCTCATAACACGTATTTTTTGGAATGTTTCAATATTTCGAGCATAGACTGTTTTTTTTAAATCATCAAATTTAATATCCACATCTGGAAGCATTTTTTCCAAGGGTTTCCCCATAGCGTTTTCTGCTGTAACGCCTGTCAATTTTTCTGCCTTAGTATTCCATGCTGTAATTTTTCCTTCCGTGTCAATACCAGCAATAAAGGAAGGCATGGAATCAATAATACTTTTTAGGAAATTTCTCAGCTTTGCTATTTCTTCCTGTGTATTTTTATATTCAGTTACATCTCTGATCGATACAACCCTCACTGTTTCCCCATGAAATTCCATGCTTGTAGAGTGTATCTCAGCCGGGAAAAGTGTCTTGTCTTTTTTTCGAGCAGTGATTTCATAATTACCAAGTCTTTCTGAGGAGATCATTTTTTGAATATATGCAGCTGATTGAGATGTCATGGTTTTTGAAATGATATTCACATCTGTAAGTTCATCAGGATTATAACCAAACATATAGTAATATTGTCTATTGGCAAAAAAAATTTTGCCATCTTTGTGTATTACAACTGCATCTCTGCTTGCATTAACCAATTGACGAAGTCGTTCTTCGCTCCTCAAAAGATTTGCCTCGTATGCAGATTGTTTTTCAATATCTTTTTTTAACCTAAGCCTCATGTTATTTATTGCATATGTTAGCTGATCAAATTCATCTTCTTGTATAAAGAAAAATGGTTTTCGCTTTAAATTAAGAGGTGTATTAAGTTTTTCCATGCTAAAGTTAGACGCATAATTTGCAATAGAGCCAAGATGTCTGGTTATGAGATACTGAACAATTCCAAAAATCAGTATAGCAGTAATCAATGCTTTTATCAGATTGGCGGTCAGTAATACAGGCAATCTTTCATAAATACGTTGGTATGGATTATTCAGCGTTGCTGTTATTTCAAGTTTCCCAAGGCTTATAGTCCTGTTTGAAGCATCAACATATTTAAGATATACTTCCTCTTTTATAGTTCTTTCCCAGGCAGTATCAAATTTTCCAGTACTTTTTTCAAAGCCTTCTTTCTCAATTATCTTGAGATGTTTTATACCAGTTAAATTTAAAAGACTATCTAATTGTGTTTCAAGTTGAGCAAAATTATAGTTATACAGGCTTAAAGAGATGGGCGCGAGGCGCGTCTCTTTAATAATTGAAATACTTTTTTTAACTTCCTTAAAGTTTTTTTGATAATCAAAAAAAAGTTGAACACCAGTGGCAGATAATGATAAAATAGAGCTGAAAAAAAGAAGATAGATAAGAATTTTTAAAGCAAGACGACTCCTAAAAAAATTTTTAAATTTATAGGTCATTGCACTGCCTGTTTTTCCCAGAGTATTAGATACTTTTTCTCATACCTGTCAAATTTTTCTCCATAGCTGTTCCCTATAGGAGCCCCACCAAGCAAGCCTTTTAGATCTCCCCATGTTTTAAAATTAAATTTATTCCCTTTTTTAACAAAAATAACAGTTGGGTCCATAATAAAATAGGGGAATATATAATCCATATACTTTTTTCTTTCTTCAGTAATATAAGCACCACATATAACATCCACATTGCCGATTTTTACTTCGGTCTGTGTCCGTTGCCACTTGCCTGCATATCGTGTCAACTTTAAGGCCTGTACCAATCAAAGCCATTTTAAACAGCTCTATGGCAAAACCTGTAATTTTGTTTTTATTTTCTCTGTCCTGCCAGGTTAGAGGGGGGTATTCTGCATTTCCAGAAATAATTATTTTTTGACAGCAATATGGAAGACCTTCCTCTGAAAAGCAAGGAAGGTTGGCAGCAAGACCAATTAAAATAATCAATAGAATAATAATCTGCTTTTTCAATCTGTAAGTTACAGATTTCATAAAAACACCTCTATTCCTTTACTACTACACCAGTATTCTTTTCCAATGAAAAGCCATAAGTGAAGATAGCAGCGAGCATCTCAATCACAAATCATCTCTCGGTATTTTCTATGGAAAGAAACATGGTGGAAGGAGCCCAATGGTCGTAACATATATTTATGTGGCTTGACGCTTCTGCATTGCGTACAACAGAATTCGGAAAAAAAGCACACATTATTATTGTTAATGGCGAGATTATTTTAAAAAGCATACAAACCTTTATGAAAATGTTCGGAGCTTATTTGATCATTATTGCATATGAGTATGGGAAAAACAATAATCTTAATTTATTATCAATAATTTTCATTTTTTTTGAACCTTTCTAAACTTAAGGCTACTTATGTTAGTAAATCGTTTTAAATATGTATTTATAACGAATTGTTTTTAAAAATAAATAAAGGAGAAGAATTATGAAATTATTTAAAATCAAACAAATGTTGATCGTCGTTATTGCCGCTATTTCATAGCTATCTTTTGGTATGGCCATGGCTGATACAGTCAAGGTTGTCAAACAGAAGAGTATAATTTTTGATGCTGTAGTTGGTAAAAAAATTGTGAAACCTCAGCTTGTATGTGATCTTGAGGTCCGGCATATAAGCGCAGCTCAGTATTTTTGTAATGCGTCATTAAGCAATGTCGGAGTAATGCTTTTTAAAGATATATGGGTAACTGTCGGGAATTATACCTGTGGCGGCAGAGGTGATAGTGCCAATGCTCAACTGGATGTCGAATACTTTGACCTTATGGCAAACAGGCTTGTGAATATTACATTGCCGGTTACAATTGATAAAAACAGGACAAAAGAGGTTAAAGTAAAAAATGGATTTGTACTTATTAAACAAAATCCGGGAATCAAGGCGACCATGAGATTTGGTACAAATGGTCTTCCAATTACTGATTGTAATATGGCAAATAATTGAAAGATAGAAAGGCAATGCCAGCTTCCCCTTGTATACTAAATATAGGATTATTACAAAGATGGGGCAAAGGTTAGTTTGCCCCATCTTTTGCTATTAAATCAGAGAAAAATTTTAACTGCACATACTTTGTACTCAGGAATTTTTGCAATTGGATCGCATGCTGGATTGGTAAGAACATTAGCTGAATTCTCAACAAAATGAAATGGCATGAATACTACACCCGGTGGAACACGATCGGTTATCATGACTCTGGTGGAAATTTCGCCTCTCCTTGATGCAACATTAACTCTGCCTCTATCTAAAAGATCAAGTCTTTTTGCATCTTCCGGGTTTATTTCAAGAAAGCCTTCCGGAATTTCGTTGTCAAGCGATATTGAATTTCGTGTCATTGTCCCAGTATGATAATGTGCATAAACTCTGCCGGTTGTTAGACAGAACGGATACTCATCATCAGTTTCTTCAGCAGGAGGTCTATATTCAATAGCATGGAACAGGCCTTTACCCCTGGCTATGTTGTCTTTATGAAGATATGGGGTGCCGGGGTGGTCAGTAGTAGGGCAGGGCCATTGGAGCCCATCTCCTTCAAGGCGTTCATATGTTATTCCACCATAGGATGGAGAAAGCGCGGCAATTTCTTTCATTATTTCTTCAGGAGATTCATACTCCATTTTGTAACCAAAGGCATTTGAGATATCCTGAATTATTTTCCAGTCTTCTCTTGCATCCCCCACAGGCTCAACAGCTTTACGTACACGTGTGACTCTTCTTTCAGTATTGGAGAATGTTCCATCTTTTTCAGCAAAACATACTCCTGGGAGAACTACATGGGCAAGTTTTGCAGTCTCAGTTAAGAAAATATCCTGAACTATTAAAAGCTCTGCTTTTTCAAGGGCCTTGTTTACATGCTTTATATCAGGGTCACTTAAGACAGGGTTCTCACCTAGAACATAGAGTGCTTTAACTTCACCGTTATCAAGTCCATCAAGCATATCAGGAATAGTGCGACCATTTACCTGTGGTAGAATATCAGTGTTCCATGCTTTTGCAAATTTTTCATTTGTAGCATCGCTTATTACAGGCTGATAAGCTGTGATTACATTGGGGAGCCCTCCCATGTCACAAGCGCCCTGTACATTGTTCTGGCCTCGAAGAGGATTAACACCGGTTGATTCTTTTCCTATATTTCCTGTGAGCATGGCAAGATTGGCAAGAGATTTCACATTATCCACACCAGTTGTATGTTGCGTAATACCCATGCAATAGATGATTGAGGCTTTTTCACAATTAGCATAGGCATCTGCAATTTTTATTATATCTTCGGCAGAAACATCTGCAATCTCAGCAGCCTTTTCAGGCGTATAATCCCGTACTGTTTTTTTAAAAGATTCAAAGCCTTCAGTTTTTTCATCAATAAAGTTCTTATCATGCCACTTGTTTTCAAGTATCACGTTCATTATGCCGTTTAATAAAGCAACGTCACTGCCAGGAGCATGTTGTACATGGACATCTGCAAATTGTGCCATTTGAATTTTTCTGGGATCAGCCACAATAATTTTTGCACCATTCTTTTTTGCACGGAAGATTCTTTTAGCAACCAAAGGATGACATGTGGTTGTATTTGATCCTATTATAAAGATAGTGTCTGCGTTTTCTATCTCTGCTATGGAGTTTGTCATTGCTCCACTTCCAAATGCAGCGGCAAGACCTGCCACTGTGGAAGAATGTCAGAGCCGGGCACAATGATCTACATTGTTGGTGCCAATACCTGCCCGGGCAAATTTTTGCAGGATATAATTATCTTCATTTGTAACTTTTGCAGAAGCGAAAAACCCTATACTGTCGCTCCCGTTTTCATCTTTGATTTGTTTAAGATTTGATGCAGTATAATCAATTGCTTCTTCCCAGGAAACTTCCTGCAATTCACCATTTTTTCGAATCATGGGAGAAGTCAGTCGTTTTTTGCTTGTTACAAATTCATGTACGTTCCAGCCCTTAATACAAAGACCTCCTTGACTTACATAGCTTGTTTTACAGGGAATTGTGCCGACTAACTCTCCATCAAGTACTTCTAAAAAAAAGTTACATCCGCATCCGCAGTAAGTACATGTTGTGAGTACAGTTTTATAATCCATGATTATGCCTCATCACTATTAATTTTTTGAACTGGTTCTTTGGTAGTAAGTGGTGATGTTTGCCCTAAAGAAACTCCGCTTTTAAAGCCAAAGTCATCAAACATGATCTGATTTGTTTTCTTCTATAAAGTTCTTAAAGGAATATCAACAGGGCAGGCTTCTTCACATAAACCACAGTCAATACATTTGTCTGCCATGTGCATAGCTCTTATCAGATGGAAAGCGGGCATATCAACAGGGACCCCTCCTTTGGGAATAAGTTCTTCTGATTCAAGAGTGCATACATTACAAAAGCACATGGGGCAAATATTGCGGCATCCATAACACTTAACACATTTTGAAAATTCATATGTCCAGAAATCATATTTTTCGTTTAGATCAAAAGCATCAATCTTCTCTACTGATGTACAAGAAACCTGTGCAACCTTCTCTCCTATAAAAATATCATCAGGAAATGGTTGCGAACATTCACATTGTTTTGCCAGGTCTTCAGGGCAAGCAATTCCTATTTGAATTATTTTTTCTTTATCAAGCTGATTGAATGTGCATAATGCATTAATAGCTCTTTCATCACATCCCCGGGCTAAAACACCAAAAACAGATTCCGGATATTTTTTAAAAAAAGAGGTCAAGGTTTTTGCAAGTGGATATCTTGCATCTCCTGGGATGATATTGTCTCCAAGAGTCAATTTGTCAAGCTCGCCAATGTCTTTAAAAAGAAAAGGAGCTGTATGGCCATTTATTTTTGCAAGACCTAAAAATCCTTCTATCTTTTTCTGGTCTAAAAGTTCTTTTACTTTTTCTTTTACTTTATCAATCATAAACACACCTAAGATTTGCTGGATAATTTATTATGCAACAACATTTTCATCTGTTGCTTTTGCATCTATTGCTTTTTTGCCAAGTGGCGATGGCCCGAGTTCCCGTACTTCATCAATAAAGCTTTTTAATTCATGCACAAGTTCAGGTGCTTCAGCTGAAGATATCCAGCTTGCCTTGAGGCGTTTATCATCAATTCCTGAAAAGCTTAATATCTGTTTTAAAACTTTCACCCTTTTTTCTGTGGAATAATTACCATACTGGTAATTACATTCACCAAGATGTCAGCCACCCACAAACACCCCGTCAACCCCTGTTTGAAAAGCTTTTATAATATGATGGGGAGAAACACTGCCACTACACATTACCCGGATTGTGCGAACATTACTCGGGTATTGCAAACGACTGACCCCAGCCAGGTCAGCAGCGGCATAAGCTCACCACGTACATAAAAAACATATAATTTTTGGTTCAAACTCTTTAACATCCATATTGTTACTCATTAAGTCACCTTTTACAGTTCGTTTTTATTCCATATTTCAGACTGCCCAAACTCTATGTAGCACCATCAGTCCTATGCAGCTCCAATCTGGCTAAGCAATTGTTCAGGTTTATATCCCTTAAGTGTTGCACTGTCTGACGGGCATGTTGAAGCACAATTGCCGCAGCCTTTGCATAAAATTTCATTTATTTCACAAACTTTTGTTGTTTTGTTAAAGCTAATTGCTTCATATGGGCAAACTCCAACACAAGCAAGGCAGCCCGCACAGGTTTCAGGATTGATTTCAGCAACAATAGCGCTCTTGATAAGTTTATCTTTAAAAAGAATAGCCCCAATTCTTGATGCAACACCCATTCCCTGGGTCCGTGCTTCTTCCGATGTCGCGGGGAATCGTGCACTTCCACACAGAAAAATACCGTCAGCAGCAAAGTCTAAAGGTCGAAGTTTTGCATGGGCTTCTAAGAAAAAACCATTTTTATCAGTTGGCACTCTCAGCATCTGAGCTATTTCTTTTGAACCTTTACTTGCTATCAGAGGAGTTGCAAGAACTGCAAGGTCATATTCAATCTCTTTTGTTTCGCCTATTATTGCCTGATAAAAATTAATGCTTGCCTTATTAACCTGCGGAGGTTGTGTTTCATTATAAATATGAAAATTAATGCCTTTCCCTCTTGCATCCCAGAGCATTTGTTCTTTTGTCGTACCATACATCTGCATGTCACGGTATAGAATGCTTATTTCAGTATCAGGATTGTTCTCTTTGATTAGAAGTGCATTTTTAACAGCTGTCATACAACATAATCTTGAGCAGTATTCTCTTTCTTTTATGCGGGAGCCTGCACACTGAATCATGACAATATTTTTTGCATCCAGATTTCCTTTTTTTAATCTTTGCTCAAGTTCCATCTGAGTGATAACATTTTTGCTGTTATACCCCAGGAAATTCTGTTCCGGTATCAGAGGAATTGCACCTGTTGCAGCAACAATACACCCGACTTTATCTTTAAAAGGGTTTTTTTGAGCTTCCCCTTGAGATTCATCTTTAGATTGTATGGTAATTTCAAAATTGCCAATATATCCTTCAATGCTTTCTACTTTTGCGTTAGTAAAAATTTGGATATTCGGAAGTAAAGAGATAGCTTTAATCTGTGCAGCAATATTTTCTTTTGCAGATTCTTTTGTCTCAAGTTTATTTATTTTGTCAAGAAGTCCGCCAAGTTTTTTTTCTTTTTCAACCAAAATTACGTCAATTCCCATTTGAGCAAGGGCTTGAGCAGCAGACAGACCTGAGACGCCTCCACCAATAACAAGAACTTTTTTCACAATGGAAGATTCTATTTCTTCCTGGGGTTCTAATGATGCGCTTTTGGCAACACTCATGCGGACAAGATCTTTAGCCTTTGCCGTTGCAACATCTCTTAGACCCATGTGAACCCAGGAACATTGATCCCGGATATTTGCCATTTCAAATAAATATGGATTTAATCCAGCCTCGGCACAGGAACTTGCAAAAAGAGGGTGATGGGTTCTGGGAGAACATGAAGCAACAACAACTCTGGTCAAGTTATGTTCTTTAATACCTTTTTTGATTTCAACAATACCTGCTTCCGAGCAGGTGTAGAGGTTTTCCTTGGCAAAGACGACATTGGGAAGCGTTGCTGCATATTTTGTTACTTCCGGGCAATCAAGATGTCCTGCAATGTTGGAGCCGCAATCACAGATAAATACGCCTATTCTTGGTTTGTTTTCTTCCATATAGCTATTTCCTTTATGATGCCTTGAGTTTTTGCTTGTCTGTTACTGCCTGGACTGCTCTTGAGGCAGCACTGCTCGCCTGGGCAACTGATTCAGGAATATCCATGGGACTATGAGCACAACCGCATACAAAAATTCCGTCCCGCGTAGTATCTAAAGGTTTGTTTGGATCAGTCTTAAAGAATCCAAATTGATCAGTTTCAATGTCTAGAATTTGAGTTAGCTTTTTTACACCCTTATCAGGTGCACAAGCTGTGGCAAGTATTACAAGTTCAAACTCTTCTTTTTTTACTATCTGCTCTTTTGTATCTTCAAAAATAATAACAGGATTGTTGTTGGGTCCATTAGTGATTTCAGCAACTCTCCCTCGAACATAAGAGATGTTTGAGTTGTTGCCTCCCCGAACTTTATATTCTTCAAATCCTTTACTGACAGCACGGATATCCATGCCAAATATTGTAGAAGTTGTCTCGTTTTCATGTTCATGGGCAATAATTGCTTCTTTGATGGAATGCATACAGCAATAGCCGGAACAAAAAGGGAAGAACCTTAAATCCCTTGATCCTACACATTGAATAAAAGCAAGTTTTTTAGCAACGTCGAATTTATCTGCAACTTTTTTAAGCTCAGCAAGGGATTGAGATATTTCAAGATAAGCTTTATATTTATCTGCCCACTTTTCCATATCCTTATAATTGGCTTCATCATCAGCATATTCATTGTTGCTGAATTTTTTAGAAAAATCATTAGATTTCAAACCATGCTTATCTTCAAATCTTATAAGCATTTTCTTTGATTTGGTTTCTTTTTTCTTAAGAGCATTTATTTCATTTTGAACAATTATGTCAGAAGGACGATCAATATGCCCTTCAGTAGGACCGCTGGCACTTAAAAATCTTTCAAACTCAATGGCTGTGATTACATTGGGAAGATCTTTATATCTATATTCCGGGATTTTTTCAGGATTAAAAATTTCATACCCTGTTGCAACAATAATAGAACCAATATCAAGTTCAACTATTTTATCTTTTTGTTCAAAATCTATGGCTCCTGCTTCACATCTTTTTTGGCATATTCCACATTTTTGTCCATTTAAAACGCGGCAAAAATCAGGATCAATTGCATGGGTTGATGGAATACCTTGGGCAAACCATGAATATATAGCCTTACGATCAGAAAATCCTTCATTAAATGCGTCGGGTACAGATGTGGGACATTTTTCAGTGCAGGCTCCACAGCCCGTACACTTATTTTCATCTACATAACGGGCTTTCCTTCTAACTGTGACCTCGAAATTACCTCTTTCTCCTTCAATTTTTTCAACTTCACTATAAGCCATCAACTCAACATTGGGATGTCGACCGACATCCAGCATCTTGGGCGA
>JAIOSM010000170.1 GCA_021107575.1 Desulfobacteraceae bacterium
AAGAACTGGATCAATGGGGTTTGCCAATACCAAAATTGAAATCATGGGATCTGCTTCAGATGATGTTGGATGGCTTAATGCCGGGGCTGAGATCATAATTCACGGGCATGCTTCCAATGGAGTCATGAATGCAGCTGCCCAGGGGCAGGTTTATATTGCAGGCAGCATTGGTGCAAGAGGCATGACCATGACCAAACACAATCCAAGATTTGATCCGCCTGAACTATGGATTTTAGGGTCAGCAGGTGATTTTTTTGGAGAGTTCATGGCAGGAGGTACTGCAATTATCTGTAATCATGAATCCCAGAATATTTCCTCTGCTCTTGGTTACAGGCCTTTTGTTGGAATGGTGGCAGGCAAAGCTTTCATAAGAGGTGATATTGAAGGTTTCAGTGAAAATGACGCAAAAATCACCTTAATGTCAGATGATGAGTGGGAATGGTTATTAATCAATCTTAAAAACTTCCTCTCGAAAATCAATAAAGATAAACTTATTGATTCCCTTGGTCAACGTTCCCAATGGAATTTATTAAAAGCAAAAAATCAGCAGGAAAAATTGCATACTGGTTCTAAAAGATCAATGCAATCTTTTAGATCACAAGCCTGGAGTAAGGAGCTTGGGGATGGCGGACTCTTTGGAGATATTCTGGAAATTGAGAAAGAGCCTTGCTCTATCATTACATCAGGTGACATGAGAAGATTTGTGCCGGTTTGGGAAAACAAAAAATATAAAGCACCATGTGAAGCAGCCTGTCCCACAGGGATCCCTGTTCAAGACAGATGGCACCTTGTAAGAGAAGGATTGTTTGACAATGTTTTAGCAAAACAGCTGGAATATACGCCTTTCCCTGCAACTGTATGTGGTTATCTTTGCCCAAATCCGTGTATGGCTACATGCACAAGAAATGCTGAGGGCATGACACCCATTGATATCAAAATACTTAATCGCGTCAATGATAATGCTGCAACTCCAGTGCCTCTTAAAAAGAGCAGGAAAACCATTGCCATTATTGGTGCAGGCCCTGCCGGGATATCCTGTGCATGGCACCTTACACTCAAAGGTCATAATGTTACTCTTTATGATGAAGGAAAAGAACTTGGCGGAAAAATCTCAAGTGTTATCCCGGAATCAAGGTTTTCAAAAAAAATCTTTCAAAATGAACTTAAAAGAGTAAAAAAACTTATATCGAATATCATACTTAATAAAAAAATTGATAAATCCGAACTTAGCAAAATCAAAGACGAATTTGATTTTACAGTGATTGCATCAGGCACTTCAAAACCAAGAATGTTGCCAATTGATGGTATTAAAAAAGCAGATTCTGCATTAAATTTTCTTTCCCTTGCAAAGAAAGATAAAGCAGATCTGATTACACCGGGGAATAAAGTAGTCATTATCGGTGCAGGAAATGTTGGATGTGATGTTGCAATTCAAGCTCATCGACTTGGTGCAAAAGAAATTTTACTCATTGATGTCCAGAAACCAGCTGCATTTGGGAATGAAAAAAGAGACGCAGAAGAGTGCGGTGCAAAATTTAAATGGCCCTGCTTTACAGAAAAAATTACTGATAAAGGTGTTATCCTTAAAAGCGGAGAGCTGATTAAGGCTGATAAGGTTATAATATCAATTGGTGATGAGCCTGATATATCTCTGTTTGAAGAAAACATAGAAACAGATAATAAATTTATTAAAATCAATAATATGTTTACCACCTCAGATCCAAAGATATTTGCAATTGGTGATGTTGTGACTCCAGGCCTTTTAACTGATGCAATTGGCATGGGTAAAACATGTGCTGAATCTATTGACTTACTCTTTTCAGGTAAGGATGATGATCAGCTTGATCTACGTGAAAAAATAAATACCAAAAGAATTTCTCTTGAATATTTTCAACCTTTTGCTAATGAATTCAATAATTTAGATGAATGTGCCGCTGAATGTGCCTCTTGCGGAACATGCCGTGATTGTGGTATCTGTATCTCAATTTGCCCGGAAGGTGCAATTGTTAGAAATGAGCTTAAAGAAACTGATGGATTTGAATATGTCTCAGATGCAGAAAAATGTATTGGATGCGGCTTCTGTGCAGGTGCATGCCCCTGTGGAGTCTGGAACCTTGTACCCAATATGCTGTAATATCCGGCATACTCTAATATCCAGCATATCTAATATATGGATTGGCGAGTTTATTATTATAAGGAATTATTTATCAGATGAAAGCTTTACTTGCGCTTGAGGATGGCAGGACCTTTCCCTGCAGAAGTTTTACAGGCAAAGGAGAGGCCAGGGGAGAAGTAGTATTTAACACCAGCATGACAGGTTATCAGGAAATCATTACTGATCCGTCATACCATGGTCAGATGGTAACCATGACATATCCTTTGATTGGCAACTACGGTGTCTGCCCGGAAGATGTCGAATCTGACAAGATACAGGTTGCAGCTCTTATTGTAAAAGAATATCAGGATTTTCCAAGCAACTACAGGTCAACCGGCACTCTTGGTTCTTACCTTAAAAAAGAAGGCGTTCTTGGGGTTGAAGACCTTGATACCAGAGCATTGACACGCCACATAAGAAAAGTAGGTGCAATGCGGGCTATTATTTCTACCACTGATCTTGATCCTGCAAGCCTTTGCAAAAAAGCTCAGAATATTAAATCCATGCAGGGGAGTGACCTTGTTAAAATGGTTACAACAGACCGCCCCTATTTCTGGAATACTTCCAAACCTTCATATATCCCAAAAGAAAGTGCTTTAACTCCTGAAATATGGCGCAATAAAAAGGAAAAACTCTCTGTTGTTGCTCTGGATTTTGGTATTAAGTACAATATAATAAGATGCCTTGAAACAGCAGGCTGTGAAGTCCTTGTGCTACCTGCTGATACTGATTCTGAGACTATCCGCAGTTTAAAACCCGATGGAATATTTTTATCCAATGGCCCGGGTGATCCTGCGCCTGTCACCTATGCTGTAAAAACAATAAAAGAGCTATTAGGTTTTGTTCCTATATTTGGGATCTGTCTTGGTATGCAATTATTAGGACTTGCCATGGGAGCTTCTACACATAAAATAAAATTTGGACACAGGGGTGGCAATCAACCTGTAATGAATCTTGCAACCAATAAGGTTGAAATAACATCCCAGAATCATGGATTTGCCATAACAATTGACTCCATTGGAAAAAATAATCTTACCATGACACATATCAACCTTAACGAAGATTCCTTAGAAGGCCTTAAGAATGATTCTCTTGCTGCATTTGCTGTTCAATATCATCCCGAGTCTTCTCCGGGACCCCATGATGCTGCATATCTTTTTAACCAATTTGTAGAGATGATAAAAAATGCCAAAACGTGAAGATATAAAAAAAATCCTGATCATTGGTGCAGGGCCCATTATTATCAGCCAGGGCTGCGAATTTGATTATTCAGGAACCCAGGCCTGCAAAGCACTTAAAGAAGAAGGTTATGAAGTAATTTTAGTCAATTCAAACCCTGCTACAATAATGACAGACCCGGAAACTGCTGATAGAATCTATATAGAACCCATAACAGCGGACAGTGTGGTAAAAATAATCGAAAAAGAAAGACCTGATGCCCTGCTTCCGACCCTGGGAGGACAGACAGGTTTAAATACTGCAATTGAAACAGCAAAAACTGGTGTGCTTGAAAAATATAATGTTGAAATGATTGGTGCATCAATTGATGCTATCAACAAAGCTGAAGACAGAGAACTTTTCAGAAATGCAATGGAGAAAATCAATCTCAGAATTCCAAGAAGCAATTTTGCTTATAAAATCGAAGATGTTGAACCCATTGCCAAAGAGATTGGGTTCCCTATCATAGTACGTCCAAGTTTTACCCTTGGCGGCACAGGCGGAGGTGTTGCCTATAACCTGGAAGAACTTTTGCTCCTTTCAAAGGCAGGGCTTGATGCAAGCCTTAATACTCAGGTTATGCTCGAAGAATCTGTTCTTGGCTGGAAAGAATTTGAACTTGAAGTCATGCGTGACAATGCAGGAAATGTTGTTATTATCTGCTCTATTGAGAACCTCGATCCCATGGGTATCCATACAGGAGACAGTATAACTGTTGCGCCGATCCAGACTCTTTCTGACAAGGAATATCAAAAATTAAGAGATGCCTCTATTGCAATCATGAATGAGATTGGAGTTGATACGGGCGGCTCTAATGTACAATTTGCAATTAATCCTGATAACGGTGACATGATTGTTGTTGAAATGAACCCAAGAGTTTCGAGAAGTTCGGCCCTTGCATCAAAGGCAACAGGATTCCCTATTGCAAAGATTGCAGCCAAGCTTGCCGTGGGATACACTCTGGATGAAATTTCAAATGATATTACCGGAGAAACACTTGCATGTTTTGAACCTTCTATTGATTATTGTGTTGTAAAGATCCCCAGATGGACCTTTGAAAAATTTCCTGAAACCGATGATGCTCTCACAACTGCTATGAAATCTGTTGGAGAAACCATGGCAATTGGAAGGACATTTAAAGAAGCCTTACAAAAGGGTTTGAGATCTCTTGAAATCGGTAGAGCAGGGCTTGGTGCAGACGGTAAAGGCCCGGACGTAGAAGAGCTTTCAGTAACAGATATTGAACACAAACTTGCAACACCAAACTCTGAGAGAATTTTTTATCTTAAGTATGCAATAGAAAATGGCATGCCATTAAAAAAAATCTACCAGCTTACAAAAATTGATTATTGGTTTTTATATCAAATAAAACAAATTACTGAACTTGAAAAAAGAATTAAACTTGCAGGCAGGAACCTTCCAAAGGAAATTCTTGAAACAGCCAAAAAAACAGGTTTTTCAGATAAGCAACTATCCTTTTTAACAAAACTTACAGAAGAGGAAATTGAAAACAAAAGAAAAGAACTTGGTATTATACCTGTTTATAAGCTTGTTGATACCTGTGCAGCAGAATTCAGGGCATCCACACCATATTATTATTCAACATATGAAAAAGAATGTGAAGCAAGAGTGTCTGACAAAAAAAAGGTTATAATCCTCGGTGGAGGGCCCAACAGAATTGGTCAGGGAATAGAATTTGACTATTGCTGTGTCCATGCATCCTTTGCCTTAAAAGAAGAAGACGTTGAAAGTATAATGGTCAACTCCAATCCGGAAACTGTTTCAACTGATTATGACACTTCTGACAAATTATATTTTGAACCTCTCACAAAAGAAGATGTTTTACACATTATTGAAAAGGAAAAACCTGATGGAATTATTGTCCAGTTTGGAGGGCAAACTCCGCTCAACCTTGCTGATGATCTTAAAAAAGCAGGTGCGCCAATAATTGGAACATCTCCTGAAAGTATTGCAAAAGCAGAGGATAGAGAACTTTTCCAGGCAATGATTACCAAGCTTGAGCTTTTGCAGCCTGAAAACGGTACAGCAACAAGTTACAAAGAGGCTCAAGCTGTTGCAACTTTAATCGGTTATCCTGTAATGGTGCGTCCTTCCTTTGTCCTGGGTGGCCGAGCCATGAAAATAGTTTATGATGAAAAAGATCTTAAGGAATATTTCGCCCTTGCAATATCTGCCTCACCAAAACACCCTGTATTAATTGATAAATTTTTAGAAGATGCTTTTGAACTTGATGTTGATGCAATTTCCGATGGAAAAATTACAATAATAGCCGGCATGATGGAACATATTGAAGAAGCAGGCATTCATTCAGGCGATTCAGCATGTGTTCTCCCGCCGTTTTCCATATCAAAAGAACATATTGATGAAATGACAAAAGCCACAAAAGCCCTTGCAAAAGAACTCGATGTCATAGGACTCATGAACATACAATTTGGAATAATGGATAACAAAGTTTATATAATAGAAGTTAACCCGAGAGCTTCAAGAACTATTCCTTTTGTATGCAAGGCAACAGGTATACCTTTTGCAAAAATTGCCACCAAAGTGATGTTAGGCAAAAGCCTTGAAGAGTTAGGAATAACCGAAGAATTTATTCCAACCCATTATTCAGTAAAAGAGGCTGTTCTACCCTTTGATAAATTCCCTAATGTTGACCCCGTGCTTGGGCCTGAAATGAAATCCACGGGTGAAGTAATGGGCATAGATAAAGATCTTGGTACTGCATTTGCCAAGGCACAATTTGGAGCTGCCCAACTTTTACCAACTGCAGGCAATGTTTTTATAAGTGTTCAGGATAAAGATAAAAAGGCCGCCCTTCCCATTGCTGAAAAACTTTATAAAATGGGATTTAAAATACTTGCCACAAAAGGTACGGCAGACTTTCTTGAAGAACATTCAATTCCGGCAGAAATTATTAAAAAAGTATCAACCGGCCGCCCAAATGTTGTTGATGCTGTAAAAAATAACCGTATTCAGCTTATATTAAACACAGCATCAAACAGTCAGACAAGACGTGACGGTTATGCAATAAGAAGTGCAGCCTTAAAATTCAAAATTCCATATTCAACCACTACTGATGGTACAAAAGCTATCTGCAATGCAATTGTTGCCTTAAGGAAAAAAGATTTTACAGTAAAAAGCATCCAGGAATACCATAAAGTATGAAAAAAAGAACAGTTGCTTTTTCAAAAAACTCTTCAAACCTTTTTTTCCATATTCTGACAAAATGCAATCTATCCTGTAAGCATTGTTATATCAATAAAGATCAGCATGGTGATAATACCCTTGATATTGAAACAATAAAAGACTGGCTCAATCTTTTTTCAAACAAAAACAAACAAACAAACCTGATTTTCTTAGGTGGTGAGCCAACTTTACATCCTGACCTTTTTCTTGCAGTAAAACATGCAAAGAAAATTGGATTTAAATCTGTAACAATCGACACAAATGGTTACCTGTTCCATGATATTTTAGATAAGATCACATGTGATGAAGTTGATTTCATAAGCTTTTCCTTAGATGGTGCTACCAGAGAAACAAATGATTCAATCCGGGGACAGGGTTCTTATGATCAATGTCTTGCCGGAATCAAAGAAACAGTATCTAAAGGTTTTTCAACTTCAATGATATATACTGTAAGCAAGGATAATATTGATGAACTTTTAATGATGCCTGATCTTGTTAAAAGCCTTAATATTGAACGTTTTTTTATTCAGGTTATTGGAATACGGGGAGAATCGTCAAAAACAGACCCAAAAAGAAATCAGGTATCAAATCAAGTATCAAAAGAAAAGTGGCTTGAATTTGTCCCGAAAATAGCTGAGCAAATTGCTCAACAAGGGATAATAGTAACTTATCCCAAGGTATTTCTTAATAATGATAAAAAATTTGAATGCGCAGCACTTGTTTCAGATAATTTTTTTGTTTTCCCCAATGGTAGAGTTTATCAATGCCCCATCTGCGAAGATTTTCCTTTGCACAGTTTTGAAATAAAAAACAATCAATTAGTTGAAACTGAAAAAATAAATGAAAAAAATTTTTTCCGACTTTCCATCCCTGAAGGGTGCGTAATGAATAAACTTATCCAACCGGATAACCTATCCTATAACAAAGACGGTGATTCAGAATATAAAATTGCCTGCTGCATGTTGAAACAGGAACTCAGGCTTTAATAATAGTTGACAGCCAGCAACGCTTTATAGATGTTGCTCAATTGCAATATAGTCTGAAACAAATTTTTTTATCAACTATATCAGGTGCATTCTTTTCTCTCTTATTGCAAGCCTTGGTATAGCAAAACTTAAATAAAAATTACCTTTTGTCTGGCATTGGTACAAGTAAAACTGGTTTTTGGGTACGTTTCAATACCTTTCGGCAAACTCCGCCAACAATGGTCTCTGCCAACATATTGCGTGAACGATAAGCCATAATGATCATGCCGCAGTCTTTCTCTTCTGATTGCGCAATGATTTCCTCGGCAACATTGCCGGACTTAACAATAATTTCTACACCCTCGTCTGCATCAGGCAACACTTCGGCACTAGTTTGACTGCCCATACTTCTAAGTGCCTTTCGGATAAATTTAGTTTCTGATTTTTTCCCTATGATCCTGGTGACTGCCTCATTTTCATGCTGTTTCTTCAATCCTTCAAATTTTTCTTTACCAAGCATATCCATAATTGCTGCTTCAACATTATACGGAGCCTCCTCAATCACATTCAGAATAACAATCCCTGCATTATGGTGAGCAGCGATACCCGCTGCATAGCTAAATGCATATTGCGCATTTTCGGAAAGATCTGTTGCAAAAAGTATTTTTTTGATTTCCGGTACCATCCTTAATCTCCTGTATTTTTTATATTAAACAATATTCCTGATCATTGTTACAGATTATAGCGTTATTTTTTCTTAAAAACAAAGAAATAAAAAAAATTTAAAATCAAAAACCATGCTTGACATAATAATATTCATATGAAATATATATCATATATGGTAATTAATGATACCATATATGATCTTATTTTTAGATAGTAAAAACTCGGAGACATGATGAAATATTTTTTCTATCCATCATCCATTGCAGTTTTTGGCGTAGGTTCCGGTTCTTCCAATTTAGCCAGGAATATCATCCACAATTGCCTGGAAATGGGCTATAAGGGTGATATTTTTGCTGTTGGCAAAAATCCAGGTGTTGTTTTTGGTAAAAAAATCATAACAAACCCTGAAGATTTGCCTGAAGGTATTGATCTTGCTGTGATCTTAGTGCCCTCTCATCTTGTGGGAAAATATCTGGATATCTGTGGCAGAAAAGGCATTCACCATGCCATAATTTCAACTGGTGGATATCGGGAATTTAAAATTAGAGATAATGCTGCAGAAGACGACCTTCTTAAAACAGCAAAGCTACATAAAATCAGATTTATCGGACCAAACTGCATCGGAATTATAAACACAGACTCAGGACTCTGCACCCCATTTAATCCGATAAATACTAAAAGTTTCAAAAATGGACATGTTAGCATAATTGCCCAGAGCGGCGGTGTTGCTAATCAGGTTGCTCATTCTTTTTCAGATGAACATATCGGCTTTTCAAAGATAATGAGTATTGGCAATAAACTGGATTTAGATGAGATAGATTTCATTGAATATCTTATGGAGGATAGGGCTACTAAGCAAATCTATCTCTATCTGGAAAGTATTGATAATGGACAAAAACTGATGCGCCTGGCCAAAAACTCCACAAAACCCATTATTATGCTCAAATCAAATATAAGCAAGACAGCATCTGAAGTAGCCAAATCCCACACAGCTGCACTATCTAACAATGATCGCATTGTAAACGGTGCGCTAAAACAGGCAGGGATCATAAGAGTAAACACTATTCATGAAATGACAATCTGTGCTAAAGCTCTTCGTCTGCCTGGATTAAAAGGGAACAGATTGGTTGCCATATCTCTTTCAGGAGGTTTTTCCGTAATGCTTGGGGATGCCTGTGAAAAACATGGTTTCACATGCCCTGCTTTGCCGGTATCGCTTATCCAAAAGATAGAAAGCTTTAGGAGAGGGGGTGTGATTCGAATGACAAACCCAATGGATTTTGGAGATATCCATAATATAGAGGCTTTAATCTTTGCCCTTAAAGAATGTCTTGCCCTTGATAATATTGATGGCATGGTACTCTCAATTATGTATGGACCGGAGATAGCTAAAATGTTTGGCAAAGAGATGAGTAAACTTGATAAACTTCTGGACATCTTTACCCAAATAAGCAAGAAGGCCAACAAACCTATAGGACTCAGTTTTTTTGCTGAACAACGATATATTGAGCAGTTAAAAGCTATGAATACATTCCCTGTCTTTAATAATCCTGAAGAAAGTGTCCTTGCAATCAAAATGCTTTGGGATTACTCACGCAGAAAAATTTTTGAGCCAACACATGGAAAAGATTACCATTCGTACATAGAGTTTAAAAAAGGCAGGGATATTATAAAAGGTCGGGCCGCCCTTTCTGAATACGAATCCAAACAATTTTTATCCTCATATCAAATACCTGTTGTCAGAGAGATGCTGGTTACAAATGAAGCATCCCTTATAGAAGCGACCAGTAAAATCGGTTATCCCATTGTTTTAAAAGGGTGTTCTCCTGATATTTTTCATAAAACCGAAAAAAATTTGATTAGTTTAGATATTAGAAGTGAAAATGAAGCACTTATGGCTTTTAAAAAGATTTCTTCCCGAATGAATGGGACTGAAAGTACTGTTCTGGTTCAGGAAATGATCACGGGGAAGAGGGAGCTGGTAGCAGGATTAACAAATGACCCTCACTTTGGTCCGTGTGTCATGCTTGGACTCGGCGGAATATTTACCGAAATTCTACAAGATGTTTCTTTCAGGGTAGCACCTTTGGATGCACATGACGTATTGGATATGATAAATGAAATCAAAGCACATAAAATTCTGGGTACTGTTCGTGGTATGGAAGCAGTTGATATATCGATATTAACAGATATTTTAATAACAATCGGAAAAATCGGTATACAAAATGAAAATATAAAAGAGATAGATATTAATCCGTTGATCATATCAGGAAACAAACTTGTTGCAGTCGATGCCCTGGTAGTATTAAAAGCACCAAAGGGATAAAAAATCATGAAACAAATAACTTCACCCCGCACAATAGCAGTAGACAGAGCAATTGATGTAATAGAGCTTTTGTCTGAACATGAAGAGACTTTATCCCTCTCGCAGATCATGAACAAGTTGAGCATTCCAAAACAATCACTTATTCGGATACTCAACACCCTATGTGTCAGAGGAATTATCGATAAGGCTGAAAAAAGAGGTTTTTACAGGCTAGGCCTGAACCTGCTATTCACTAAAAATCACCTTCAGGATAAAATAAACTTACGTTCAATTGCCTGGCCTTTCATGCAGGGACTATCTCAAAAAGTCCGTAAAACAATTGAGCTGACAATCCTTGATCGGGATCAGCTTGTTTGTATCGAGCGTATTCAGGGGAATGAAAGCGTTAATATATATTCCCGCATCGGAAGCGTCTACCCTTACTTCCATGCAGTCAGCGTAGGCAAAGTATATCTGGCTCAAATGGATTCTGCAAAAAGAAAAGAAAATTTAAAAAAAATCGGTCTGCCTTCTGTAACAGAGCATACCATAACTAATGCTGAGACATTAGAAAAAGAACTGCAAAATATTATAAGTGATGGTTTTGCCTTTGAAAACCAGGAGCTGCGAAACGGAGTTCGGAGGGTTGCTGCTCCCATATATGATAATATGAACAAGATTGCAGGCTGTATCAGTATTGCTGCCCCCATTTTTAGTTTTGAGTTGGATGATGTCAATAAACTGGGGATGTTGGTAAAAAAGACAGCCGATGAAATATCTAAAAGTTTGGAATAACAATGAATTGGAAATTGATTGTTTTAGGATATAATTTATGTATCTAAATTTTGAAAAGATTGGAGCCATCACTATACACTCAACCGGAGTGAGGGAAGAAAAGCATTTTTCAATGAAGTTCTTAATATCTCAAATCATGATGATTATAATTTTATCTTGGCTCATATCAGTTGTAATTTTTTAAAACCTGTAAAAATTAACGATCAAATTACTCTTCAACTATGGATAGGTGAAACAGGAGATAATAGTTTTACCTTCTTCTACAAACTGATTAACAAAAAAGATGACTTGTTTGTTTATTCAAAAGGTATTAAATACTTAAACTTTTTCAATTATCAGGTGTGTGGTTAAAAAAATTATTTTTTTAGTAAATGGTGTCCCTCATGAATTGCTGTTATATGTTGACTAAATAGTTACAAGCAATTGTTTATAATTTAGTAATATCTTTGATATTTTATTACAGATGTGTCAACATTCACAGTATATGTGTTAGTCAAAAACATATAAACGGTTTATATTACTTTCAGGTGTCTAAATGAAATTGGCAGATAAACAATCAACGCTTCAAGGTACACAGAGTGCAGAAAAATCATTCGTTCCTAAATACAAAGGAAAAAGTCTTGTACAGAATCGACTCCGCACACTTCTAAGGTTCCTTCCGGATCCGGTATTAGCATTCTCTCTT
>JAIOSM010000269.1 GCA_021107575.1 Desulfobacteraceae bacterium
GCTCCGGCATTTACAGAACAGGATACCACTGTAAGGGTTCTTGAAACCGGCATTAAGGTTATTGACCTTCTTGTTCCATTTCCCCGTGGTGGTAAAATGGGTATGTTTGGTGGTGCTGGTGTTGGTAAAACCGTTATCATGATGGAAATGGTTAACAACATTGCTAAGGCGCATGGCGGTATTTCAGTATTTGGTGGCGTTGGAGAAAGGACTCGTGAAGGTAATGACCTTTACCATGAAATGAAAGATTCAGGCGTTCTTCCAAAATGTGCATTGGTTTATGGTCAGATGACAGAACCTCCTGGAGCAAGAGCAAGAGTTGCTCTTTCAGCTCTTACCTGCGCAGAATATTTCCGTGATGAAGAAGGACAGGACGTACTTCTTTTTATTGATAATATCTTTCGTTTTACCCAGGCTGGTGCAGAAGTTTCTGCAACTTTGGGTCGTATGCCTTCTGCTGTTGGTTATCAGCCAACTCTTGCAGTTGACATGGGTGAACTCCAGGAAAGAATTACATCTACTGATAAAGGCTCAATTACAGCGGTACAATGTGTTTATGTCCCTGCAGATGATTTAACTGATCCTGCTCCTGCTACAACATTTGGTCATCTTGACGGAACTGTTGTTCTTTCCCGTCAGATTGCAGAGCTTGGTATTTATCCGGCAGTTGATCCATTGGATTCATCTTCAAGAATTCTTGATGCAGCTTATATTGGTGAAGATCATTATCAGACTGCACGAGTTGTTCAGCAGACTCTTCAAAAATATAAAGAGCTTCAGGATATTATTGCAATCCTTGGTATGGATGAGCTTTCTGACGAAGATAAAACTACTGTTCAGCGTGCAAGAAAACTTCAAAGGTTCTTGTCTCAACCTTTCCATGTTGCTGAGACATTTACCGGTATGCAGGGTAAGTTTGTTACGGTTGAAGACACTGTAAGATCATTTAAAGAAATCATTGAAGGAAAACATGATGATCTTCCGGAAACTGCTTTTTATATGGTTGGTGCCATTGAAGAAGCAAGAGAAAAAGCTGAGAATGCTAAATAATAGGGGGATAAAATGGCTGAAAGTTTATTTCTTGAAGTAGTAACCCCTCAAAAGGCAGTTGTCAGTGAGGAAGCTCAGATTGTTGTTGCACCCGGCTCTGAAGGTGAGTTTGGTGTTCTCAAAGATCATACTACCTTTCTTACATCTTTGAAAGTTGGATGTTTGAGATATAAAGATGCAACTGGTAAAGAAAGATATGTTTTTATTAATCAGGGTTTTGCTGAAGTTTTGCCTGACAAGGTTACTATACTTGCAGAATCTGCCGAGCGTAGAAAAAACATTGATACTGACCGGTGTCAACAGGCAAAAGAAAGAGCTGAGAAACGTCTTGCTGATGAATCAGGAGATGTTGATTCCGTTAGGGCAGAGGCTGCGTTAATGCGAGCGGTTCAAAGAATTACTATGAGTAAGGCATAAGTTTGTGAGCCTTGCTTATTAATATTTTAGAGTTCCGTTCTCGGATTATTTTATTGTAAAAAGGGGATGCTTCCTATTATAACAGGGCATCCCCCTTTTTAGGTTAACACCTCGTTTTTTGTAAAATGCGGAATTTGTTTGAGGGAAATAATGGAATATGTTGATGTTGCTGCTGTGATCCTTGCTGCCGGGAAAGGTACGAGGATGAAATCAGACTTGCCTAAAGTTCTACATAAGATTAATTCCAAGAATTTGATTGATTATGTTATAGAGTCTGCCATGAAGGTGGTTGGAGATAATATCCATGTCGTTGTCGGGCATCAGGCTCAAAAGGTCAAGGATGAAATCAACAAGCAATTTAATGTGGTATATGCTTTTCAGGAAAAAATGCTTGGAACAGGAGATGCGGTGGAAGTCGCATTAGCAGGGTTGCCTACGAAGATTCAAAATGTTTTAGTCTTAAATGGGGACGTGCCATTTGTTAAAGCAAAAACACTTTTAAACCTTATTAACATGCATAAAGAGAATCAAAATGCAGTTACATTGCTTACCGTTGAGGTCGATGATCCAACCGGGTATGGGAGGATTCTTCAGAATGCTGATGGTGATGTGATTTGTATTAAAGAAGAGGTTGATGCAACTTTTGAAGAAAAAAAAGTTAAAAAAGTGAATTCCGGAATATATTGTTTTGACCGGGAGTTTTTAGAATATGTTATACCAAAAATAGAAGCTGGCAATTCACAAGAAGAATACTATTTAACTGATGTAATGGAAATTGCAATAAATGGGAACAAGAGGACTGGTCTTATCTCAGCAGATGATTGGCGGGAAGTTGCTGGTATAAATACATTGGTCCAATTAGAAAGAGCCAAAACTTTATTAAAAGATATAGACTTATAATTATCTTGACTTAATTAAAAAATATGAATTATAATTAAATCTAAGATATTGATATTATATTGAGATTAAAAACTGGATACTGATATAATTTGATAACTTTTCAGGCGCTGGGAAAAATCAGCTGCTGAACACAAGTTATAGATACTGGGATTAGTGGAAATTAAAGATTTGATGTAAGTAAGACCCCTGCTACGTACGTGATTGTACGATGGCCTTTGTCCTAACATTAAATAGGAAGGGAATTCACCCTGATACTGGTGAGCATGTTCCAAAGATAGACGGAAAAGCCTAAAGGTGTTATTGAATACCCGCCTTTGAACCTGTGGTTCAAAGCCTTAAACAACACGGCAATATGTGGGGGTATTGAACATATTTAATTGCTTTTAATTAATTCATATTCTATCCTATCAGGCTTATTATCCGGTTTACAATATTTTGAGTTCAAATTTTTATATACTATTTGAATATGTTAATAGTATATGAAAGTTGTTTATATAAATGATATTTAGGAGATATATGTAATGGATTATGTGACTTTGCTCTCCTCGGTCGTAGCTTTATTTGTAGGAGCAGGTATTACATACTTAATAACAAAAACTAAGCTTCAAAAAAGAGATCTGGATATAAGGAATAAAAAAATACGTATTCAGAGAGAAGCTGAAAAGAAAGCGGATACTTTATTAAGAGAGGCGAAGCTTGAGGCAAAAACCAGGCTTTTAGAAATGAAGAGCGAGTTTGATGCCGAAACAGAAGAAACACGGAAAGAATTAAAAAAAGATGACCGCAGACTTTCAAAGAGAAGCGAAAAACTTGATAAGCAGGAAGAACAATCCTTAAAACGTGAGCAGGCTATTGTAAATAAAGAAAAAGAAATTAGTACAAAGTTTGAAAATGCGTCAAAAAAAGAAAGTAAGTACTCAAAATTACTCAATCAGATAATAAAAGAACTTGAAAGAGTATCTGGATTGACCTCTGAAGAAGCAAAAGAGATTCTTTTAAAAACTATGAAAGAGGATGCAAAGCTTGAAAGTGCCAAGTTTATTAAAAAATTAATAAATGAAGCTAAAGAGCAGGCTGATAAAGAAGCTAAAAAGATTTTGTGCACTGCTATTCAAAGATATGCAGGAGACTATGTAGCAGAAAGAACTGTCTCTGTTGTTAATCTTCCGGGGGATGAAATGAAAGGAAGAATAATAGGCAGGGAAGGCAGGAATATTAGGGCAATAGAAGCTGCAACCGGAGTTGATTTGATTATTGATGATACTCCTGAAGCAGTTATTCTATCAGGGTTCAATCCAGTGCGCAGGGAGGTTGCAAGATTGTCACTGGAAAAATTAATTTCTGATGGAAGAATTCATCCTGCAAGGATTGAAGATATGGTTGAAAGGGTTACAAAAGAAGTCGACGCAACAATGAAAGAGGCAGGGGAACAGGCCGCATTTGACCTTGGAGTGCATGGTATAAATCCGGAGTTGATAAAAATATTAGGTAAATTAAAATTCAGGACAAGCTATGCTCAGAATGTCTTACAGCATTCCATTGAAGTGGCTTTCCTTTGCGGTACAATTGCAGCTGAACTAGGGTTAAATATTAAGCTTGCCAAAAGAATGGGATTATTACATGACATAGGTAAGGCAGTTGATTATGAAGTCGACGGAGCCCATGCAATTATTGGGAGCAATCTTGCAAAAAAATATGGTGAAGAGAAAAATATTGTACATGCAATTGCTGCGCATCATGAAGATAAAATGCCGGAAAGCGTTTATGATTATATTGTTCAGGCTGCTGATGCACTTTCAGGTGCAAGACCAGGGGCTCGAAAAGAGAGCCTCGAAAATTATGTTAAACGTCTGGAAGATCTTGAAAACATAGCAAATGCTTTTGATGGTGTTATTAATACCTATGCAATCCAGGCAGGTCGGGAAGTTCGTGTTATTGTTGAAAGCGATAAAATCTCTGATGATCGGGCCTTGATTATGTCAAAAGAAATAGCAGAGCAAATTGACGAGAATGTAACATTCCCGGGACAGGTCAAGGTTGTAGTGATTAGAGAAACAAGAGCGGTGGAATATACAAAATGAGTGCTCTTGATATTTTGCGCAACCGGGGTTTTGTTGATAATGTTACCCATGAAGAAGAACTTCAGGAATATTTTTCAAGAGAAGATGTAACCTGCTACATTGGGTTTGATCCAACAGCAGATAGCCTGCATGTGGGCAGCCTGGTGTGTCTTATGGCATTGGCGCATATGCAGCGAGATGGGCATAGACCAATAGGGCTTGTTGGGGGCGGGACCGGTCTTATAGGCGACCCCAGTGGCAAGACCGAGATGCGGAAAATTATAACTCATGAGCAAATAGAAGAAAATAAAAAGGGTATAAGAAAACAACTTGAAAGATTCCTTGATTTTGAAGACGGTAAGGCGCTTTTACTTGATAATGCAAGTTGGCTGACCGGATTGGAATACATCCCCTTTTTACGCGATATTGGAAGGCATTTCAGCGTTAATAGAATGGTAAAGGCTGAAGGGTATAAAACACGTCTTGATTCAGAAGAAGGGCTTAACTTTATAGAATTTAATTATATGCTGCTGCAATCTTATGATTTTATGCAACTTGCCAAAGATCATAATTGTCTCCTTCAAATGGGCGGAAGCGATCAGTGGGGAAATATTGTATCAGGTATTGATCTTGTAAGAAGAGTGTTGAATAAGCAGGCCTTTGGGATAACGTTTCCATTAATTACAACAAGTTCTGGTATTAAAATGGGGAAAACCCATAAAGGCGCGGTGTGGCTGGATCCTGCACGAACATCTCCATATGACTATTATCAGTATTGGGTAAATACTGATGATGCTGATGTCCAGAGATTCCTTTTATTATTTACATTTTTACCAATTACAGAAATAGAAAAAATTGGTAGATTCAAAGGAGCAGAACTCAACAGTGCTAAAGCAATCCTTGCCTTTGAGGCAACTATTATTGCCCATGGAAGAGTTGAAGCTGACAATGCATTTAAAGCCGCAGCATCAGTATTCGGGGGGTTCAAAATTCCAAAAGACCTTTTAAAGTCGAGCAGTATTCCAAGAAAGATTGTTGCAAGTTCCGATGAGTCTGTGCCTTCAATTGATGTAAATAAAAAACGCATGAGTGAAGGAGTTTCTGTAGTCGATTTGTTTGTTGAAACATCCCTTTGCAACTCAAAGAGTGAAGCAAGAAGATTGATCAAACAGGGTGGGGGATATGTCAATGATATTAGGATTGAATCTATTGATAAAAAGTTGTTTGAACAAGACTTCGAAGATAACGAGCTTTTACTAAGAGCAGGTAAAAAGAAATACCATAAAATTATTTTAATTTAGCTTAAAAATTAATTGACAAATTCAAAAATCAAGTATATATTCATCAGGTTTTAGCAACAATGTTTTGTAGAGTTTAATTGTTCTTTGAAAATTGGTCAGTGAGAAGAAGAAGCGGGTCAACAAGAAGTATGAGTTTTAA
>JAIOSM010000036.1 GCA_021107575.1 Desulfobacteraceae bacterium
CGCAACCATATGATACATATTTTCTTGTGGTCTTTGCGGTTCTGATTGTCTGGTTGGTCCGAAAGGAAATGTTCACAAGAAAAGGTGCTGTCACAGCGGTCATTTCACATGGAAAGGATGACGAGGGCTAACCATGCCATGCACTCGGACGGGAATCTAGCTGCGCTCCATTCCCGCCGGTGATGGCCACGATTTTATCCCTGTCAGGAGCATTCAAAGGCTGAAATTCTAAAAGATATCAAAAGAATACATAACAGAATTTTTATGGGAAAAGGCTTTCAGTCAATGCAAGTTGTCATGACTTTTTAATTCGGGGAGAAATGGGCACTCAGCTAAAAAAGCAACATTTTTCCAATTTTTCGGCTCACACCTTCATTCGTTTCTAAGGTTATACATTAATTTTTAGTATTCTGATTAAAAAAACATATTTTTTTAGTTGTAGATGATATAAAAATAGATTGAGTTCATTTTTAAAATTTTTGTTCATTTGGAAAGGGTTGAAAAATGAATTTTGAAAAACTCAGGATACTCCTTATAGTGGCATTTATGCTTGTTTCACTGGTGCCCATGACTTTTCTGGGATACAAAGTGATATCCCAGGGAGAAACCCAGATCAAAGAAAAATCATCTTCATATTTAAAGGGTTTATCAAAAAATAATGCTGAAGCAATAAAAAGCTTCATGAAAGAAAGAGTAGGCGATATAAACAATCTTTCCAATATTATTTGTACCTTTAACTTTAATCCTTTGATGCTTCAAAAACATTTTAAGCAAATGAAGGCACAATACAGCTCCTATCTTGGTTTCTTTGTATTGGATAAATCAGGGAAATCTATTTTTTCTACTCTTGATATCCCCTTTAATCAGGCATTGTTACATTCTATAAATGAATCACAGAGTGCATGGCTGAAGGCACAAGTTAAAGAGGTCTTCATGTTCAACATTGGACAAGAGCAAGTTCCAGCACTTATGGTTTGCGCATCTATGTGGAACGACTCTAAAAAACCCTGTGGTCACCTCTGTGCTTTGGTTGATTTTCGGCTTATTGGTTCACTTTTAAAAAAAAGTAATATAGAAGTTACCGGAGAAGTCTATCTGGTTGACAGAACAGGTAAATTTTTATCAGCATCACGATTTGGGGCAAAAGCTCTTATAGACAGTATTTCAATAAATGCCATTGATGAGAAAAAACAGGGGATTTACGAAACAATTGATTACAGAGGGGAACGTGTATTACAATCATATCAAAAAGTTGATACTTTCCCCTGGTATGTTATTGCTGATCAGGATATGGCTGAAATATTAAATAATATCAAAATTTTAACCAGGAAAGCTATTACCTATGGCATTCTGACAGCAATCATTGTCTTTATCCTTGCTTTTTTTGTTTCAACTATAATAGTAAATATTTTAAAGTCCAAATACCAGTATGAAAAAGAACTTGAATTTCAGGTCGTTCAAAAAGAAAAGCTCGCCTCCCTTGGTCTTTTAACATCTGGACTTGCCCATGAACTAAACACGCCTCTTGCTAATGTATTACTATATACCCAGATTGCCAAAGAAGAACTGGACGAATCCGAAATTAAAATAGAAACAATCCAGGAAAGGCTTTCCACAGTGATTGATGAAGTCAGGCAGGGAAGCAAAATTGTAAGAAACCTTCTTGATTTTTCCCGCCATACCCAAAGTGATGCACAAACTACTGATGTCAATAAAACCCTGACAAAATTAATGAGTATTGCTGAACCTCATTGCGCATCAAATAAAATTAATGTGGAAAAAGAGCTGGAAAAAGACATGCCAAATATTAAATCTGATGCAAGTACCTTACAGGCTATATTGACGAATCTTGTTGCAAATGCCATTGAAACCATGCCGGAAGGCGGGATATTAAGATTAAAAACCCGTTATGTGGCGGTTTTAAAAACAATAAAAATTGAAATTGCTGATTCAGGACCAGGGATTCCAAAAAGTGTGCTTACCAAAATATTCGACCCGTTTTTTACAACTAAAAGCCAGGGAGAAGGAACAGGACTTGGCCTTTTTGTCAGCCATGAAATGGCAAGAAAATTAGGCGGGGATATCAAAGTAATCAGCTCGACCTTGAAGGACTCAGCTACCTCCGGAACTGTTTTTACGGTTGAGCTGCCAACTGAATAATTATTTTGAATAATTTTTTATTATGAAATGGGAGACCCTATGAAAGGATACAAAGTTTTAATTGTTGAAGATGATCAAAAAATGAATCAGGGGTTAGTCCATATTATTTCAAAGGAGGGTTACTTAGTGGAATCTGTTGATTCCGGAGAAAAAGCTCTTGAAAAAATCAAAGGCACCCAATTTGATTTGGTCATATCAGATCTCAAGCTTCCCGGTATTGATGGAAAAGAACTTCTAAAAGCCACAAAAAAATTTGATGCCAATGTCCTTTTTATCATCATTACAGCATACGGCACGGTTGACACGGCTGTTTCAGCCATGAAAGAAGGTGCTGAAGACTATATTTTAAAACCCTTTGACATGGAAGAATTAAGACTTGTTGTTAAAAAAATCATGGAAAAACGAGAACTGTTTTTAAGCAATATTCGTTTGCAGAGCCAACTTAAAAAAAAATATACCTTTGATAATATTATTGGAACCAGTGAAGCAATGATGACAGTTTTTAAAACCATCCACAGGATCAAGGATTCAAAAACAACTATCCTCATCAGCGGTGAGACTGGTACAGGAAAAGAACTGGTTGCCAGAGCAATACACTTTAACAGCGAAAAAGCTTCAAAACCTTATCTTCCGGTTAATTGCGCTGCTCTTAATGAAAATCTTTTGGCAAGTGAATTGTTTGGGCATGTAAAAGGGGCATTCACCGGTGCAATATCTGATAAAACAGGGCTTTTTGAGGCTGCAAATAACGGGACCATATTTCTTGATGAGGTTGGAGATATCGGAGCAGGTCTTCAACAAACATTTCTTAGGGCACTGGAAAATGGAGAAATCCAGCCTGTAGGCTCGTTTGAAAGGAAAAAAGTTTCTGTAAGAATCATTGCAGCAACAAATAAAAACCTTGAGAAGATGGTTGAACAAGGGAACTTTAGAAAAGACCTTTATTATCGCCTGAATGTTGTTATTATTGATTTACCACCTTTAAGAGAACGTAAAGGAGACATTGGAATATTGGCCGACCATTTTTTAAAACAATATTCAGCCCAGAACAATAGAAGTATAAAGCGTATATCTCACGAGACTCTTCGGTTGTTGGAAGATTATGACTGGCCTGGGAATGTCAGAGAACTTGAAAATATAATTGAAAGAGCAACATTGTTTGAACTCAGTAATGAAATTACAAAAGACAGCCTTCCTTCTGCTCTGACAATCCCCCTTGTTTCAAACAACGGAGCTTCTTCCAAAGACATAAAATCTCTGGAACAATTGAGTAAAAAACATATCATTAAAGTTCTTCAGATGACTGAAAATAATAAAACCCAGGCATCAAAATTACTATGCATAGACCGTTCTACTCTATGGCGTATAATGAATCGCCTGAAAATAAAATAAAATTACAATATGGTGCAATATGCAACACTTGTTGCACATTGCACCACAGCGCCCCCCCTACCCGCAACTCTTCACAATCAATATTTTTAATGTTTACAGATAGTTATCCTACCTATATTCCCACGGCACACTCTTTGCTCATAGCTTTAATAATATGGAGCAGTCCACACTATCTATTGATATTGTGGCGCATATTCATAACAACATTGAAAAACAGGAGAACTTATGGAAAATAATATTTTTGGAAACCTAAATGACTGGGGAACGGTTCTTGATAAACTGAAAAAATTGTCTGAAAACAGGGAACTTGGAAGCTGCCAGGATGAATTAATTCGCCTGCTTAGATTTGACCAAAACTGGCGTTTGCGCGAAGCTGCAATTGAATCTTTGCCTTTTGTCGAGAACCCAAGCTCAAATCTGGCAAGAGAAGTTCTTTCATTAATAAAACGTAAAGATCTTTATTATGATGTAAGGATACTTGCGACTGATGGTCTCGAAAAACTAACCACAACAATTATTAACAACAAGGCTTTTGACAAATCTATTTTAAAACAGTTTGTTCAAGACATTATAAAAGATATTAATTTCTTACTTGCCTCGCCTGAGCCGCCAAAATTTCACGATGCATTGCAAAACTCATTGGATAAAATCAAGACAATTGAAGCAACTATTTAAATAATACTAAAAAGACAATAAAGGAGCCAAATATGTTAATCGGAATACCAAAAGAAATAATGTACAAGGAAAACAGGGTCGCAGCACTTCCGGAAACTATTGAAAAATTTAAAAAACTTGGATTTGATGTCATTGTTGAAACAAAGGCAGGATTAGGCGCATTCACTGATGATGATGCATATAAAAAAGCAGGAGCTGAGATTGCAGCCGATGCAGCCGAGGTCTTTAATAAATCAGATGTTATTTTAAAAGTCAAAGAGCCCCAATTTAATGAGCAGTTCAACAAACATGAAATTGACATGTTAAAGGAAAATCAAACTCTCATTACTTTTATACATCCGGCAGCCCCTTCAAATCATGAAGATGTAAAAAAAATGCAGGCAAGAAACATCACAACATTCACAATGGACGGTATCCCCAGAATTTCAAGAGCGCAAACCATGGACCCATTAACATCCATGAGTGCTATAACCGGATATAAAGCCATCATTATTGCAGCAGCTAATTTCCCAAAATTCATCCCAATGGTTGGAACATCCATTGGAATGATTAAACCTGCCAATATTTTGGTAATTGGCACAGGTGTTGTTGGACTTCAGGCAATTGCAACAGGCAAAAGGCTTGGTGGAGTTGTAAAAGCAGTTGATATTCGCCCGGATGCTAGAAAAGAGGCAGAAAGTTTAGGAGTCAAAACAGTTGGTTTTGATGCGCCCTCTGAGATGGTAATTGGAGAAGGAGGCTATGCCAAAGCACTTACAGATGAATGGCTTGAAAAAGAAAGAGAAGCACTGAAACCCCTGGTTGCAGAATCTGATATCATTGTTCTCAGTGCTCTTGTCCCGGGAGAAGTTGCCCAGCATCTAATCACAAAAGAAATGGTTGAAACAATGAAACCAGGATCAGTTATTATTGATGTATCAATTGATCAGGGTGGAAATTGTGAGATGACAGATCCAGGAAAAGAATTAATTCATCAAGGTGTCTACATTTGTGGAATTAAAAACATACCTGGGTCTTTACCTGTTCATTCTTCATGGCTCTATGCCAACAATCTATATTATTTTGTTGAGAACCTGTTTAAAGATGGAGCAGATGGGAACAAAGCTGATGAATTTGATATGGATGATGAAATCATCAAAGATTCTCTTGTTACACACAAAGGCAAACTTTACCACAAAGGCACTCTCAAGGCAATGGGGCTGAATGATCATTAAATAATCAGGAGCAAACCAATGACAAATCTTTTATTGATGGCAGGGGTTTTTCTGTTTTTCTTTATAGTTGGATATTTTTTGATTTCCAGAATACCTACATTGCTTCATACACCGTTGATGTCCATGACAAATGCAATCTCTGCCGTAACCATATTAGGTGTTTTGATTCTTTTCTCAGCCGCATCAACCAAATCCGAACAGATAATAGGAGCAATCGCTTTTATCATGGCTGCTTTCAACCTTGTGGGTGGATTTGTAATCACTGACAGAATGTTAAGATTGTTTAAGAAAAAGCAAGAGGGGGCGCAGAATAATGATTGAAACATACTCTGCCACCAACTTATTCTTGGATTTTTCTGTAATAGGCATTCTTATAATAGGAATCTGGCTGTTTCACTGGCCCCACAGGGCAAAACTCGGCAATCTTACTGCTGCATTTGCTTTAACCTGTGCAGCGACTTTAGTCCTTTATCGCAACGGAATCATGTATCCCTATATTGTTTTGTTATCTCTTGCAATCGGCTCTACTATTGGATATTGGGTAGCAAAGAGAATCACAATGATTCAAATCCCTGCCATGGTTGCTTTTCAGCATGGAGCAGGAGGAGTTGCAGCTTTTTTTCTTTCCCTTGCAGAACTAATGCGGGGGACTCAACATCTTGGAATGATAAATGAGATTTCCGGATTACTTGGTCTTGCCATTGGATCTTTGACTTTCAGTGGCAGCATGATTGCCGGTGGAAAATTGTCAAACAAACTGGGACAGGCACAAACAATATTCCCTAAACATACTTTGCTTGTCATGATAAATTTTGCGGTTATTATTGCATTGATTATTGCAGCACTGTATGCCCCTGTTGGCAGCAGGATATTTATGTATATTTTAATCATTTTTGCGTCAATACTGTTTGGAATTATTTTTTCTATCCGTATTGGCGGAGCTGACATGCCGGTTTTGATTTCATTTTTAAATGCAACTGCAGGAGTTGCTGCTGCATTCTGCGGCATGATTATCGAAAATAAACTATTGATTTCCTGCGGGGCAACTGTAGCAGCTTCTGGATCAATACTGACTCATGTCATGTGCAAGGGGATGAATCGCAGCCTTTTCAGAGTTTTTGTCCCTCTTGAGAAACCTGCGCGGGAACCTATGGTCAGTAAAGAAAAAGGTCTTGAGACAGATCCAGTTGAAAAGGAGACCAAGGCTGATCAATCTGCTGATCAAATTGTTGATCAAACTGTTGAAAAAAACAGCTTTGAGAAAGCTGTTGAAATTGCCAAAAACGCTAAAAAAGTTATTATTGTCCCAGGGTATGGTATGGCAGTGGCGCAGGCACAATTTGAAGTGATTGATTTTTCAAATAAAATGCTTTCCATGGGCAAAGATGTAAAATTTGCCATTCATCCGGTTGCAGGAAGAATGCCCGGACATATGAATGTTCTTCTTGCTGAAGCCGGGGTAGATTATGACTTGCTTGAAGAAATGGATGTTATAAACCCTGAATTTAAGGAAACTGACCTTGTTCTGGTGATTGGGGCGTGTGATGTGGTTAACCCCGCAGCAATTGAAACTGATGGGTCCCCTATATCAGGTATGCCGATTTTGCTTACCCATGAATCAAAAAATGTAGTGTGCTGCAATTTGGATGATAAACCCGGCTACTCAGGTGTTAAAAATCCTTTATATGAAAACAGCAATACAATAATGCTGCTTGGGAATGCTAAAGAAACAGTTCAGAATTTGGTTGATAATATTTCAAAAGAAAATTCTGATATTGAAGAGGCATCAAACCAGGACAGTCAGCAGGATGATAAAAAAAACGATTTGGATTCAGCCATAGCAGCATTATCATCAGCTAAAAAAATTATTATTATCCCAGGATATGGTATGGCTTTGGCACAGGCACAATTCAAAGTGATTGAGTTGGCATCAGCTCTCGCATCAATGGGTGCTCAGGTAAAATTTGCAATTCATCCGGTGGCAGGAAGAATGCCGGGGCACATGAATGTACTTCTTGCTGAAGCAGAGGTCGACTATGATAACCTTTACGAGATGGATGAAATCAATCCTGAATTTTCACAAACAGATGCTGTTCTTATTTTTGGTGCCTGTGACGTGGTAAACCCTGCAGCAATGGATACCGAAGGTACTCCTATTTCTGGAATGCCTATACTAATGGCTCATGATGCAAAAAAAGTAATCGTATGCAATTTTGATGCAAACCCGGGTTATTCTGGGGTAGAGAATACCTTATATAAAAATCCGAAAACAATAATGCTCTTAGATGATGCAGCATCAACGGCAAATGATTTAATTGATGCATTAAAGACTCAAAATTGAAATCATACTATTGCCCACATTGCCAAAAACTTTTAATGAAAGTTAATGTTAAAAAATTAAAGATGACTTGCCAGCATTGTTATGAATTTATTAATACGGATGGTGGTGAACTTTTGAAGCCTGAAACTTTGAATAAAGAATTGGAATAATGTAGTCTCCGATATTCCTGAGATTTTTTACAAAAGTTGGACTATTTTAATTTTTTAAATAATGTTTCCCTATCAATTTTGAAATTTCAAGTGCTTTTGCCTTATTTCCACCTGTCTGCTGAATTACGTCCCTGACATATTTTTTTGACATATCTTCCCGGCTGAGATCAAAGTGTGGATTATGATGGATTTTAAATTTCTGAGATTGCCTATCAGAATTTCTGAGATTACGTGAAAGTTTACATTGGTTATGGGTTACACTAGATCATAGTCTGCAGGATTAGAAAATGTAAACCACGTTAAAAACCACATTAAATTAACATAGAAGACAAAAAAAGTTTCCAGTTCAAACTCTGAAAATCTTTGTCTAAATTATGGCTGGGTGACAAGGATTCGAACCTTGATTGGCGGAGTCAGAGTCCGCAGTCTTACCATTGGACGATCACCCAGTAAAAATTCAGGTAAAATATATATAATATTACTGTTAATTAGTCAATATAATATATTTGAACCGGAGAACAGGTTTTGGATGTATCCCGGCTTTGGGTTTGTTTTTCTATGTTTGATAAAATTTGGGTTTATACAATCTCAAGAGCATTGAAAAAGTAGCTTATTTCAAAAGCTGCTGTTTCAGGTGCATCAGATCCATGAACAACATTTTTTTCAATATCTGTTGCAAAATCTTTTCTGATAGTACCCTCATCGGCTTCCTTAAAATTTGTTGCTCCCATGAGTTTTCGGTTTTGGGTAATAACATCGTCTCCTTCAAGCACCATAACTACAATGGGTCCTGATGTCATAAAATCAGTCAAGCTGTCAAAGAAAGGTCGCTCTTTATGAACAGCATAAAAACCCTGTGCTTGTTCTTTAGAAAGTTTGATCATTTTCATTGCTGCAATATTAATGTTTGCATTCTGGAAACGTTTAATCACTTCTCCAATAATATTTTTTTTAACCCCATCAGGCTTAATGATAGATAATGTTCTTTCCATTTGTATCCCTTTTTAAAAATTAAAATTGGGTTGCAAAATAGCATAAGAAAGTACTATAAGTCAATTTCTGAGTTTAATATTGTTTAAGAGCATATTAATAATGTCAATTTTTAAAATAGCAGTAACAGGTTCAGCAGGTTCCGGCAAAAGCCTTGTTTGTAGCCGGTTCTCGGAGATTGGGCTTACAATGTTTGATTGTGATACAATTGCAAGACAGGTTGTTGAGCCGGGAGAGCAGGCTTATAGTGATATTATAGATTTTTTTGGTAGAGAAATTA
>JAIOSM010000368.1 GCA_021107575.1 Desulfobacteraceae bacterium
ACTTCGAATCAACCCGGATGCTAAAGTTATCGTCTCAAGCGGGTATTCTAACGATCCGGCCATGGCTCACTATCAGGAGTACGGGTTTAAAGCCTCGCTTGCAAAACCGTTTCAAATAACAGAACTAAGCAAAACAATAAACTCTGTTTTAGCCATCTAAACAGAAAATAACACGCCTGTATAACCGACAAAACTATCCCCGGGAGATCTGCTGTAACTTGAAGCATATTCAACTTCAATGCCTTGTGTTGCACCGAGATTTTTTGAGGTTGTTGCAGTAGCAGCTGCTGCACCGGCGCAGCACATATTATATTTTGAATTTCCATTATTGATAATTTGTTCTGCATCCATGGAAACTAATGCTTTTACAGCTTTTGTATCATTATCATTCTTTACCCATTCATAAGCTTTTTCTCCCTGTCCGGCCGGAGTAAATCCAAAGGATTGACCATAATGTGTGAGATCAGTTGATCCGATTACGGCAATATCAAGTCCAAGCTCTTTTGAGGCATTAAAGACTGCCCTACCTGTTTTTATTGCATCCTGACTTGGCGGGACACCAATGGGAACAATAGGAGTATTCTTAAAAAAGTATTTAACAAAAGGTAATTGAAGCTCTATGGTGTTTTCTTCCGGGAAAAATGTATGGGACTTTTTTTTAAGTTTAACAGCTTTGGCCTCCGCCGCTTCAACTATTTTTGGTCCAAAACTTTCTTGTATATCTATCTCTCCTAACGGATTTTCCTCCGATCGTGCCTCAAGAACCAATGGAGAATCATCAGCACTCATATGAAGGCCGAAGACAACAATACAATCTATGCTTCTCCCCCGGTCAAATGAGGCAGCAAGCGAGGCTATGGTTCTGCATGCAATTGAGCCGGAAAAATACCAGCCCGCATGGGGAACAATACAGCCTGGAAAGTTACCTTTTAGAACCCCTTTATTATCTTTTAAATAACTTTTGATATTGGATTCACACTCGTCCCTGCTATCCGGGTACCATGAACCTTTAAAAGCCGCTCTTTTCCTTCCCATATTAATTCTCCCCATGTTATTGGGTTGTAATTATTTTGAGATCTTTGAGAAAACCATTTTTTCCAGCCATTCAATCCATGGGTCAAACCCCTGCTCTTTTGTTGCAGATATCCTAAAAACCGGAATGTTAGGGTTAACTTCCTTAATATTATTTTCTGCTTCATCAACATCAAACTCAAGATAGGGCAGGAGATCAATCTTATTTAAAATTGCGCTATGGGCAAGTCTGAACATCAAGGGGTATTTTAAAGGTTTATCTTCGCCCTCAGTAACACTTAACACTACAGTTCGTGCGTCTTCGCCAATATCGAACTCAGCAGGGCATACAAGGTTGCCAATATTCTCAACAATCAAAAGGTCTATTCTTTCAAGATCAAATTCTTTTGCAGTGGATTCAATAAGATGGGCAGCTAAGTGGCAATCACCACCAAATTTATCTGTATTTATCTGGGTTACGTCAGCACCGGTTGATTGTAAGCGGTCCGCATCGTTAGTTGTGCAGATATCCCCTACAATCACAGCCGTCCTTATTTTTGGCATTATTCTGTTAAGAGTTTTAACAAGGGTTTCTGTTTTACCGGAGCCTGGAGAACTCATAACATTCAGAACAAAAACATTTTTTTCTTTAAAAAATTTTTTCAGTCTCTCAGACTCGTTCTCATTAGCCTCAAGAACTCTTTTTTGAATATTGATTTCCATTTTTAATCCTTATATTTAAGTTTGCCAGCTAATCAGCAAGCTCAATTGAGTCTATATCAATCTCTCTTCCTGAAAGCATTTCAAGATCAGTTCCATGGCATTCAGGGCACTTGAAAATAGGGTCGTCAACTTCCCATTCAAAGTTACACTTATTACAATGCACCAAAACAGGAACATTTTCTATGATAAGCTCTGTCTCAGCAAGCGGTGTGTCTTTTACAACAATTCCGAAACAGAACCTGAGGCTGTCTTCCACAACCGAAGCAAATTTACCAATCCTGAGATTCATTCTTTCAACCTTTGGATTTTCAATACCTTCCGGTATGGATGCAAGAGCAATCTCAACTATTTTTTCTGCAATACCCAACTCGTGCATAATAATTATCCACCTTGCCTAATATATATCTAAAATTTATCCATAACTCTTTTAAATGCAGGGATCGAATTTTTTATTGTCTCTTCAGCCACACAAAATGAAAGCCTGAAATACCCGGGAGCGCCAAATCCACTGCCCGGAACTGCAAGTATCAACTCTTCCTGAAGCATTTTTACAAATTTTACATCATCTTTAATGGGAGATTTTGGGAAAAGGTAAAATGTTCCTGCGGGAATAGTAAATTCCAGGTCTGTCTCAGCAAGCCCCGTACACAGCAGATCTCTTTTCCTTTTATATGCATCAATATCAACGCTTGCGTCCTGAATATATGGAAGGACTCTTTGCATTATTCCCGGCGCATTAACAAACCCTAAAATCCTGTTGGTTAATGCCATGGCTGCTCTGAGTTTTTCTTTGTATTCTGTATCAGGGCCAATGGTGATGTATCCGATTCTTTCACCCGGAAGGGATAAATCCTTTGAATGTGAAGTTGCAACAATGGAATTTACATAACATGAGAACATTGAAGGAATTTCAACATCTTCAAAAACTATTTTCCTGTATGGTTCATCAGATACAAGATAGATTACCTTGCCATATTCTTTACTTTTTTTCTCAAGAAGCTTGCCCAATGAGATCAGTTCATCTCTTGTGTAAATCTTTCCTGTGGGGTTATTGGGAGAATTAACAAGAACAATTCTGGTTTTCTCAGAAATACTCTTTTCCATTGCATCAAGGTCAATGGAAAAATCTTCTTTTGCAGGCACAGTCTTTAGTTCAGCGCCATGATTTTGAGCATAAAAAGTATATTCAACAAAAAAAGGACTGGTAACAAGAACCTCTTCACCCGGGTTAACAATAGCCTTGATAATAACATTAAGGCCTCCTGCTGCACCACATGTGATAATAATATCATCTCCTGTTACATCAGCACCCAACTCTTTTTTAACTGTTTTTGCAATGGCGGCTCTCACATGGGGATAGCCTGTGTTTGGCATATATCCATGGACTCCTTCTGTATCATCTGCCGCAACTTTTTCAAGAGC
>JAIOSM010000194.1 GCA_021107575.1 Desulfobacteraceae bacterium
ATCCACTGATTCCTGGGTTGCAGTCTGCATGATCTGATCAAGGGTCTGGTGAAGTCCTGAATAAATTACTTCCATACCCGCATCCCTGAGGGCCAAAGCCACAATTTTTGCGCCCTTGTCATGGCCGTCAAGGCCTGGTTTTGCAATCAGTACTCGAATTTTGTTTTTAGTTTCCATAAGTTGTTTTCCTTTATGTCTTTATGTCTTGTCCTTTATTAATCTTTTGTATGAAATCAAAATGAGATAAAAAGGCATGAGCCACTTCTTTTACCCCGGTGCCATTTTGTGCAATGGTTTTCAGGACTATAGGTGTCCAGGATGCCCTTGGAATATTTCGCATTTCTATCATCATATCTAAGTGAAGGGCAGACACATCAGCATCTGGCTTGTCACTCTTGTTAACAATAAAGATATCTCCGATTTCAAGAATGCCTGCTTTAATTGCCTGGATACCGTCCCCTGCTCCTGGGACACTGACAATCCCTACTGAATGGACAATGCTTGCAATATCAAAATCTGCCTGCCCTGCTCCAACGGTTTCAATTATGATAATTTCATAGCCCATGGCATCAAGGACAATTACAGCATCTTTTGCAGCTATAGAAAGTCCGCCTTTTTGCCCTCTTGATGCCATGGATCGAATAAATACTTTTTCATCGGTTGCATGACGTTGCATGCGTAAGCGATCCCCTAAAATGGCACCACCGGAAAAAGGGCTTGAGGGGTCAATGGCCAGGACGGCGATCTTTTTATCAAGTTCGCGGTATTCTGTAATCAGGGCATCAATCAAAGTGGATTTACCTACACCAGGTGATCCGGTGATACCTATAATAAAGGCTTTCCCTGCATGGGGATACAAAAGCTTTAACTTCTCAAAAGCGGTTGGATCATTCTCTTCAATAAGACGGATCATCCTTGCCCCTGCTTTTTGACTCCCTTGTAGTATGTCCTTTATTTCAGGCACTCTTCTTATTTGTTTCCTCTTGTTTTAATTCACTCAAAACCACATCTCTTCCTTTGATGATATGCTGCCGCACAAGCTGTTCAACCTTGTTACCATCACGGTTTTTAATGGCATCAAGCATCTTAATATGGTCTTCGTTACTCTCATGGGCATATTCAGCATGTTGCAATATAATCTGCCTGAACCTTGATATCTGCGCCCGGAGCTGATTGATCATTTTGATCAGTTTCGGGCTTTTACTCAGGCTGTAAAGGATATCATGGAATTGAGTATTAATTTCCTGAAGTTTGTCACTGTCTTTTTTTAACTCAAGACACTTCTGATATTCCTTCATCTTTTTTTCCAGAGGAACCAGATCCTTGATTGTATGGTTATCAGCAGCAAGTCTTGCTGCATAAGCCTCAAGAACACTCCGGATGCCAAAAGTCTGCTCAATGTCATCCTTAGTCAGAGTAACAACCTGGAAGCCGCCTGAGGAAGTTTTTTCAATCCAATCTTCTCTTTCAAGCTTGTGGAATGCTTCACGCAGAGGTGTCCTGCTGATGCCGAGCATATCTGCGATCTTACTTTCCACAAGCCTTGAACCAGGCTCAATAGTCTGGTCAATTATGACCTTTTTCAAATACTCAAAGACATCCTGACCTAAAAATCTTCTTTCTTTGAAATTATTGCTGAGCTGCATTATATAATTCCTTTTTCCTTAAACTTGGAAAGCGTAGCCTCATCATATCCTAGCTTGTCACCATAAATCTGTTTGTTCTGTTCGCCAAATCTTGGAGGGAAGCTAAGCTTTTGATCAGATTCCTCAAGAAAAGGAGTCATATTGGGTGGTGGAGCAAGAATTATTTTTGCGCCGGTTTTTGGATCTTCTGAAGTAAGAATTCGTTTTGCAACCAAAGAATCCTCAACCACTTCATTCACGGTTTTTATCTTTGAGATTGGCACAGTAATTGAATTGAACAGCTCAATGAGTTCTTCTGAAGTATACTGTTCTGTGATGGCATTAATTGCCTTGTTCAAATTTATAACATCTTCAATCCTTCCCTGATTTTTCTTGTACTCTTCTTTGGCAAGGGATTTGAACATATCTTGAGAAACCACGTTATTCCATTGTTTGTCATTGCCAACAGCAAGGTATACAAAACCGTTGCTGGTTTTATAAACTGATACCGGGCTGAAAAATTCATGGGTATTGCCACGCCGGGAAATATTAGCACCAAAGCTCTTTGAAAGGGCAATGGGAACTGTAAGCCAGGATACACTGGATTCAAACATGGATAAGTCAATACGTGTGCCTTCTCCTGTGGCTGCCCGTTTAAAAAGAGCTTTCATTAAAAGTCCGTATCCGTGTTCGCTGGTTCCCATGTCAGGCAGAGGAATACCCAATACCTGGGGATCACTGTCAGCTTCACCGGTAAGCTCCATCAGACCTGATCTTGCCTGGAGAATGGGATCATAAGCTCCTTCATTTGAATCCGGACCAAATCCTGTAAGACCCAGCCAGATAATATCAGGTTTAACTTCCTTTATAATGTCATAGGACATCCCAAGTTTGTCATAATTTTTTGGCAATTGATTTGTAATAAATATATCAACATCAAGCTCTTTAATCAGCTTTTTGAATATTTCCTGTCCCTGTGGATCAGCCATATTCAAAGAGAGAGCTTTTTTCCCGGAATTAATGCAAAGATAATAAGAATTCATTCTTTTTTCATCAAGTACATTTTCACCGATAAACCTGTTTGGATCGCCATAAACAGGATGTTCAAGGCGTATTACTTCCATTCCGTCCTGGGCCAATCTGTATGTAAGATATGGGGCAACTGTTGCCTGTTCAAGTGATAACACTGTTAAATTCTTAAAAAGTTCCATAAATTTCTCCTAAAAAATAGATATAATTTACTCTATCTATATTGTATACTGTATACAATTATTGTCAATATCTTTCTTATACCATTTTCCTGCCAACCTCATAACAGGTATCAAAAATCTTTAGATTCTTTTCCTTAAATGGTCCAGGACTGTTTGTATCCACTGTAGCCCTTAAATCATCTGCACTCAAAGGTCCCATTCCAAAGGCTGAATAGAATGCAATCATGGCAAGATTTGTGGACTTTGGAGATCCCAGCTCCATAGCAGTTCTTGAAGCTTCCATGGCTCGTGGTTCAATTTCCATCCTGTCAAGATATCCTGCAATTTGTTTATCAGGAAAGGCATCACCTGGCGCATTGGCAAAAAGTTTCCCTCCCTTTTTAAGATAAGGCAGATACCTATATGCTTCTGACTCATCCATGGAGATCAAAAAATCTGCTGCACCAGCTCTTATCAAGCTTGATTTTGTATCACCAATCCGTAAGTGGGACACCACAGAACCGCCCCGCTGTGCCATACCATGGGTTTCAGCGCCCAATATATTATATCCTTTATTTAAAGCAGTTGTGGCAAAAATCTTAGTCATAAAAAGAATCCCCTGCCCTCCTAAACCGCTTAGTACATAATTTACAGTTTTCATATTTTTTTATCTCCTTAAGCTCTTACAATGGCACCCTGAGGGCGAATATCTATACAAACACCGCACTCTACACAAAGGGTATGGTTGATTTCTGTCTTTTCATTTTCCTTATCTTCATATAATGCTGGACATTCGAAGCTGGTATGACAAAAACCGCATTCATTACAATCATCCGTGACCTTTACTGGAATCTTTTCCGGAATAGCCTGATCCCTGAAACCAATTACACAAGGGTGTCTTGCAATAATAACAGCAATTGAGCCATCATCACTGTATGCATATTCAGCTGCGTCTTTGACTATTTTGATCATTGCCTTGGTGTCAAAAGGATCAACCACTTTAAGATATTTAACACCACAGCCTTTTACAATAGTTTCCAGCTCAATTGCATTACCTTTTCTGCCGTCGACTCTCTTATCTTGCGTTATTGCAGGCTGCATGCCGGTCATAGCAGTAATATAATTATCCAGAATAACCAGTACAAATCTTGAATCATTGTAAACAGCATTTATCAAAGCAGTTGTACCTGAATGAAAAAAGGTAGAATCTCCCATGGTTGCCACAATGGGTTTTTTAACATCATCCTGAATATAGGCATTCCAGAAACCAGATGCCATAGTAATACCTGCACCCATGTCCAGTACTGTATCAACAACCCCTAAATTACTTCCAAGGGTATAGCAGCCAATATCAGAAGGATAAATCGCCTTGGGCATAGCTTTTCTTATTGAATAAAAAGATGCTCTGTGGGGACATCCAGGGCAGAGAGTTGGTTTTCTGATGGGGAGCTCAAGGGTCTGAACAAGCCCAAAAGCCTCCTGAGCCATAGCATCAGCAGACAATGGTTCAATACTGCAATCTGTCATAGCTTTGTTTAAAACAGCTTCAATTTTCTCAGGAACAAGCTCACCCTCCATGGGGACATGACCTGTCAAACGGCCAAGTGTTTTACTTTTATCCCTTAACATGTATTCAATCACTGTATCTGTCTCTTCAACCACAATAACCTTTGCGCATTTATCCATGAACTCATCTGCAAATTTTTCAGGAAAAGGATAAGGTGCGCCCAATTTTAAAATCGGGATATCCTCTCTTTCATATTCTGCAAATAAATCCTGAATCACAAAGGCAGGAACACCCCCTGCAACAACCCCTAGGTCATAGGTTTTTCCCTTTTCAAGGTTATGTGTATTATAAGGTGTCAATGAATTAAATTTTTCAGATATCTTGATATGTTTTTCATTTAAGGCTTTATGCTGGAGAAATCTGAACTTTGGAGTAGAAGCCCATCTTGTCGGTTCTTTTTTAAAATCAGCTTTTGTCAGATTACTTTTAAGGCTCTCATACCTAATATTCTGTCGCGCATGACAGATCCTTATGGCAGGTCTGACCAGAACAGGGACCTGAAATTCTTCAGAAAGCTCAAAAGCTGTTTTGATCATTTCCCTTGCCTCTTCAGGATTTCCAGGATCAAGCACAGGAACTTTGCCAAGTCTAGCCATCATTCTTGAATCCTGTTCTGTCTGGCTGGAATGAGGTCCAGGGTCATCACAACTGATAATCACAAGCCCACCAATATTACCAATATAGGCTGCACTCATAAATGAATCAGCAGCTACATTCAGCCCCACCATTTTCATGCAGCAGGCAGCACGTTTTCCTGAAATAGCAGCAGCAAAAGCATTATCAAAGGCTACTTTTTCATTAACAGACCACTCAATACTGGTATTGAGATTTTCTGCCTTTGCAAATCTTGTAACTTCAGGCAGAATTTCCGAGCTTGGAGTTCCTGGATACGAAGTCATAATCTGACAACCGGCCTCTAAAAGACCAAGAGCGATAGCGCCGTTTCCTAATAAAAATTCTTCTTTCATTATTAAATCCTTAAATAAGATTAATAAAAAACTATAACAATAGGCCTTATCTGCCTATAATTGTTCGTCCGATAATCATTTTCTCAATCTCTTTTGCCCCTTCGTAGATTTCAAGAACTTTTGCAGCCCTGTAGAAGCGTTCAATATCATAATCATCAAAATATCCGTATCCGCCATGGAGCTGAAGTGCTTCATCAACCACTTCAACAGCAATGCGTGAGGCATACATTTTTGCCATGGCAGTAACGTTGGTATCTGCTTTTCCGTTATCAAGAAGCCAGGCAGCCTTGTACATTACGTTTCTGGCAAGCTCTATTTTCACCGCCATATCAGCGATTTTAAATTGAACTCCCTGGAAACTGCCAATAGTCGTTCCAAATTGTTTTCGACCTTTTATATGTTTTACAGCCATATCTAAAGCTCCCTGGGCAAGTCCGACACCATGGGCACTGACATAGGCGCGACTTCTGTCGAAAAAAGCCATAAGCTGATGAAATCCATTGCCTTGCTTTCCAAGGAGGTTTTCTTCAGGTACACGAACGTTGGTAAAATAAATTGCTGCCGTGTCTGAACAGCGCAGCCCCATTTTACCGTGCATGGGCTCGGCCTTGTATCCTTCTCTGTCAGTCTCTACAATAAAAATGCTGTGCCGTTTGGATCTTGCTGCATCAGGATCAGTTACGGCAAAAACCAGCATAAAAGTTCCTTTAGTTCCATTGCCAATCATGACCTTTGATCCGTTAATAACCCATTCATTACCGTCCTTCACAGCTGCTGTACTTGCTGCCAGCGTATCAGAGCCTGCATCAGGTTCTGTTATGGCAAAGCCCATTACCGCGTCTCCTGTAAAAATAGGCTCAAGAAATTTTTTACCCTGTTCATCAGTACCAAAAAGAAGGAACTCTTCTGCGCCAAATGTTAAAGAGCAAAGCTGCTGACTAATGCCGGGATCTATTTTCCAGAACTCTTCCATGACCATAGCCTGTTCAAGATAACCTAATCCCGGACCACCGAATTTTTCTGGAATAAAAAGCCCGATAAGATCAAGTTCTCTTGCTTTTTTCACAATTTCTTCAGGATAGGTTTCATTCAAGTCAAGTTCGCGGCCGACAGGAGCCATTTCCCCCAGAGCAAATTCTCTGGCAGCTTTTTGAATAAATTTCTGTTCCTTTGTAAGTAAAAAATCCATTTGTCTTCTCTCCCTATTTCAATTTTTTGCGTATTGGCTTTAAATTCTTTATTAATACATTCCATTGCTACATTGGGATGTTTCCATGCCTTCTGAAAGGCTCGGGTCGTTTTTTGTTTTTCAGCATTCTTAAGCCTTTAATAATCTGTGTTCGGGTTTCAGAAGGCTCTATAATCCTGTCTACCAGCATATTGGAAGCTGCATGAAAAGGATTTGAATACTTGAAGTTATATTCTTCTATTTTTTGTTTTTTAAAGCTTTCCGGGTCGTCAGATGCCATGATATCTTTACGATAAATAATATTGATGGCGGCCGCAGTATCAAGCACAACAAGCTGGGCAACAGGCCAGGCAAGCATCAGGTCCACATCCATTCCAGCAGAGCACATGGCCATGACAGCCCCTCCATATTCTTTTCTTAAAGCCAGTGTGATCTTAGGCACTGTGGCTTCTGCGTAGGCATACAACATTTTTGCGCCATGCCGGATGATACCGGCATGCTCCTGGGTAACTCCGGGAAAATATCCGGGCACATCCACTAAATTCACCAGGGGTATATTAAAGCAGTCACAGAACCTGATAAACCGCGCTGCCTTGTCTGAAGAATGAAAATCCAGGCATCCGGCCATATAGGATGGCTGATTGGCAACAATACCCACACTGTTCCCATCAAGGCGTGCTAAACCTGTAATGATGTTAGGTGCAAACTCGGGCAGAATTTCGAGGAATTCATTATTATCTATAATCTGGGTAATGACCTGGTGCATGTCATAACCCTGTTTAAAGTCTGCCGGTACAATTTCGGTCAGACTGTCATTTTTTCTCTCCGGGTCATCATTGCAGGAGTATGAAGGCGGAGCTTCATCATGATTAGATGGTAAAAAACCTAAAATATATCGAATCAGTGTGATGCTATCCTGATCCGTTTTTGCGACAAAGTGGGCCTGCCCTGTGATACGGCTGTGAACGTCAGCACCGCCAAGCTCCTCCAGAGTTACGGTTTCACCTGTTACATCCTGTATGATTTTAGGGCCGGTGATCACCATCTGGCTCTGTTTTTCCACCATGATGATGAAATCAGTTAATGCCGGGGAATACACTGACACACCTGCACAAGGTCCCATGATACAGGATATTTGAGGAATTACCCCGGATGCAGCAGTATTTCTCAAAAACATGCCAGCCACTCCCTTAGAGGCAAAAAAACCTTCATGGAGCCGACCTCCACCTGAATCATTCAGACCAATCAAAGGGGCTTTCACTTTCAGTGCTTCATCCATAATTCTACAGATCTTCTGGCCATGGATAGTCCCGACCGATCCGCCCAGAACCGTTGAATCCTGTGCATATGCAAACATGGTGCGCCCATCAATGGTACCGAAACCCGTTACAACTCCATCTCCGGGGACCTTTCTTTTTTCCATACCAAAATCTACGCACTGGCTTTCAGCCAGATCATTCAGCTCCACAAAACTGCCTTGATCAAACAACAAATCAAGCCGTTCCCTGGCTGTAAGCTTCCCTTTTGAATGATGGCGGTCCATTGCTTTTTCGCCACCCCCCATGATTGCCCTTTGCTGAAGAGTTCTTAATCTTTCAAGTTCTTCCTGGTGTGTTTTTGCAGCCATGATATATATCCTGATTTTAGGTTAAATACGCTTTAATAAGGTCATGAACTAATGAATTTTATTTAAGTCTTCATGACAAATTACTAATAATTGTATACTGTATACAGTGATCAGGTGTCAAGCACTATTTTTCTTTAAAACTAACCATTAAATCTAAAAAATATGACAACAATTTTTAAAATTACAGCCTTGGAAAATCATCCATCTGATATTTAATTAAAACTTGATTCCTTATAACTTAATTTCAAGTTATCTGAACCTAATAAAGTTATTAATGTAATTAATTGAATGGAGTATTACCGTAAATATTTTAGATAACTATCTAAAAATTCAAAACAATTGAGTTCCCATCAATTAAAAAAAATTTATTGCTTTCCCAAAGAAAATAAAATATATAAATTAGATAAGCTCAAATAAAGAGGTGCTGCATGATAAGTCTTAAAAAGCAATATAAAATCCTTTGGCTGTTAGTTTTCTTTTTTATACTTTTTAACATTATTAGCGCACAGGCGTTTGCTTTTGTTTGCCATGAATATACGTTAAACCAATTAGGTCTATCAACAAGTAAATCTTTGTATAGTTATCCTGATCTACGGAATGATCTGCTGAAATTAGGATATGTCAAAACAACTTATAAAAATTGGCATGATCGTCCTAAAGGTCAGAAAACAATCCTAAACAGTACTTATAAAAAAGGAGACGTTATTCTTATAGGAGCTGCTCATTCAGGGTGCTTTATAAGCGATAAAATAGTTGCTCATAAACTCAAAGGTTTTTCTATTTTTTATTCAAATCTCAAGGAATTATCTAATTGGATAGGTCCCTTGTGGGATCCGAATGACCCGGATATAGGAAAAAAACACCCTTATGAGAACAGTTCAATAGAAATTTATAGAATCCCTCCTGAACTTCATGTGGATGTAATAAACAAAGGATATGATACACAGTTAAAAGTTTTTCAAGTGGCATTAAAAATTACAGCTACTGAACCGGCTGGTGGCCCTTTAACCGGCACTATAACCCAACACATGAAGAAATCGGCAAAAAAAATTACTCAACTGAATCTCAAAGGGGACGGCACTTCTAAAACTTATACTGGAAAGTATCAATTACCCGGGGACTATAAAATAAGTATAGTTGTTAAAGATTTGTCGGGAAGCGAAACACTTTGGGAAGGGAATACAGGGCCTTTAGAGAGAACTCCTTCACCGCCTCCAGCAGTAGCCTTGCCAAGAGGTATTGGAACTATTGGTTTTGGACAACAGGCATATGAATTCCGTGAGGATGCAGGAGTAGTTACGATTTTGGTTCTGCGATCAGGAGATATGTCTGATCCGCTTACTGTTCGCTGGAAGATATATGATGGAAATACGAATGTGAACCAGGATTATGTATCAAATTTTGGAAAACTTGAATGGACTGCTAATGATAGTAATCCTAAACCCATCAGTATTGAAATATTAGATGATAGTGACCCTGAAAGACTTGAATATGCCTATATTGAGCTTTATAATGTCAATTCACCAGGACAAACAAACAAAATCACAGGTCAAAACCCTGTAAAGCTGAACATTATAGATAATGACAGTTCCGCTTTTGAAGCAGATGAGAATCAATTGTTTTGCCAATTTATAAAAATTATTCCAAACAGGCTTGCAGGAAAACCGGGCCAGACATTCCGGTTGAATCAGGTTTTCAGGGTAATTGCATTGATGAGTGATAACAGAGAGATGGATGTTACCCGGGATGCCAGATTGATATGGGAACCTGGCACACAGTATACATTCCCCCAGAAAAGTAAATTTAATGAACGACTTAAAGTAAAAGTGAGTTTTTTAGATTGCAGGGCCACAGCAAGAATAGATGTTGAATATCCATTCTGGTCTGCACCCATAAGCGATGCAGACGATCTCCAGGCTAAAACCGGGGCTCCTCCGGCTGATGCTTATGTCTGGTATGTTATTTGTGATAAGCAATACTATAATGTGGTTTATACTCAGCACTTGGACTTAACCCGTGATATTGTCATGGCTGGACCATTTCCAGGTCCTCGGGAGCCTGCAATGTGGATTGAAGAAAACTGTCCCAGGGCAAAATGTAACAAGGGCGGAGAATGTTCACAAGATAGTGCTGTCAGAGGAGGTCCCTGGGGAGTTTATTGCAATACTAAAACCGGAGAAATTGTTGTTACCAAAAACCCCCAGGTTCATCATCGCAAGTTTGAAGACAATTTTGAAGCATTAACCGAAGCCCAGCTATGGACAGATCAGCACTATCCATCATGGCTTTGTGATCACCTCGGAGCATATGTGGAAGATGGCTTTAGTGAACTCAGTTCAACTGTTGGAAAGTCTAAAAAAAATACTACAGAAGGAAGTGACTTTGCTGAAATCGGAGGAGAATCCGCCCGAAAAATTCTTCGGGAATCATCTGATGCAACAAGAATGAGTTATGGGGGTATGAAAGGTGGAAGCATGCATAACTTTTACAATAATCTTGACAATATCATGGGCAAGGAATTTAAAGAAAAAAGAGCTGCTCAGAAAAGAGAGGCCCAAGAGTTTTTAAATGAGTTTTTAACCAGGACTACCAATGATTTTTATGAATACCAGAAAAAAAGAGTTGCCCAAAAACAACTTCCGCCAAAAACAGGGAGCTATCAGTCAAACAAGACCGGAACTTCTGACAAAAGCTATATTAATAATTTAAAATGCAAAAATGCAGGATCATACCTGAGAAATGCCATCAAGGTAAAAAATCTTGAATATGCCCGAGAAGTATTAAATGAAATAAAAATTGCCAGGTGTGATTACTATTCCAATGCAAAAGCGGAAGTTGATAAACTTGAAAAGCAGTTGGCCAGACAAAATGCGTGTGATCACTATGGAGGCGAACTTCAGGATGCTTTAAATCGCAAAAATATTTCAGGTGCAAAAGCTAATCTGGAGAAATTCAAAGATTGCCCCAATTATGAAGCAGCCAGGACGGCTGTGGCAAAATTGGAAAATAAGCTGGCATGTAAACAACGCTCGTACCTACAAACGAGGGATATCTATGATAAAAAAACATGGGGAAACTCAACTTTAGATTTATATGTAGATATTTTTGTCATGAAAGGATACACACAGGTTTCTTGTGGCTCATCAGATGCAGGAATTAGAGTATGGAATGATTGTACTCAAACTTGGCATTGTTATAAAAGATAATAAAGAGTGTTGAATAGAAAAGGAGCAACCATGGATAGAAAAGAACTGACCTCCTCAATATTTTTGCAGATTCTGGTCCTTTTGTTTTTATTGATATTGAACGCCTGTATGACCCCATCGAGTGTCATGCGTAATGATCCATTACACATCAATCAGCATCCACCAGGAAAAGCACAACCCATTGACGGTACATGGAAAACACCTTGGAATGATAGAATAATCATTGACAGAGGAAGGTTGTATCTGCCGGATTTTATGTATCCAATGGCAGTGCTTAAAAACATTACCCGTGTTGCACCGGGTAAATACCGGGCCGACAACACTGATTCAAAACAGATTCAGGGAGATAATATCACGCTGTCAGTAGTGTCTGCCAATAAGCTTGTCATCATCACTGATATGACCGAAGTGGCCTATACTCTTTTAAAGGCTAAAAACAGCAAATGGCACCAGGCTGATTTTAAATTGGCAATCAAAGCCGCTAAAACCAAGAAAGCCGGATCACCTGATAATTTGCAGAAACAACCCGTAGCTTTTCACCAGGCTGTGGTGGAGCCGGCCAAAGTGGCAAGGGGTGATACGATTTTGATAAAAGCGCTGTTTTCCGTATTTGATGAAAATAGTTCCCAAAAAATTGTGCCGGTGGAATATTATTATGAAATTCAAAATCAGGACAGGGTTATTTACAAGTCTGCTGTCAAAGCGATTGAAGCGGTGAATGGCGCAAAAATACCTTTGGAAATCAAGCTCAAGGCTGCCAGCCGTCAGGGGGATTACAAGGTTGTCCTGAAATTAAGCCATGAAAAAGGGGCTGGCCAGACAAATATGAACTTCTCCATTGTCACGCCTGAAGAGGCCAGGGCGTATGCGGCCGCTAACCCGCCGGAGCCCTCACTACAAAATGGATCCGTGGAAGAGAGGCTGCTGGGTAAGTGGAAATTTGTATGTCCGAGCTTTCCGCCTCCAGAGCCTGTACTCATCATTTCAAAAGAAAACAACAAACTGGTGGCTAAGTTATTTATGAAAGGCAACAAAACCCTTTGGATGAAACTGACAATAAATGAAAATAATCTTATTATAAGAGCAAAAGCGTTAGGTCCAGTCGAAAATTGCTGGTATGTGACGGAAGATGTCATCACTTTTAATGATGAGATGGATAAAATGCCGGTAAGGTCAACCATCATAGATGGAAGCTATTGCGTCTTTATCGGACAAATTTTTAAATCAACAATGCATAAGATTAAATAAAATTTGACATACATGATAGGATTTAAAAGTTTTATGTTGCAGGTTATACTTATATTCAATGTTTTGATAATATTTTTATTCTGGATTGCCTGTTTGGTGATAATTACACCAGCTTACAATCACTTTATACAATACGGGACCGGCGGTTTATTGCCATCTCTTACCCAATTTGCCATTGATGCTCGCTTTTTTTTTCTGATAATACCAATTTTATGGAGTATCATTTCTTTTTGGATTTTCAAAAAAATCCGCTGGAAGGAAAAAAAAGAGCAGGTAGAATTGCTTTTGCTCTTTTCAATGATCACTATGACATCAGGATTGCTCCTGCTGATTTTTTTTGGAATTTCAGGAATACTTCCTTACCTCATGGTAGGAGCAGCCTCTTAAACAGGAATAAAGTGTAATGGAAAGAATTTTTCAACACTATAAAGGTGAAATCAAAGCCTTTTCGCAACTTTATTTTTCAACAGCTAAAGCAGTTGTAAATTCCCTTGATAATAGTGTTATTGTTTTATGGTTAAATGAAAAATACAATGGAGTTTGGTATAGAATATTTATCGATGGTACCTATTGTGGGATTGATCAATTTTCTGAGGATAAATCTTCTGAAGATATTGATGATGGTATTATTACCACTAACTACTCGGACTGGTTTCAAGGAAAAAAAGTATTAAAAGCCAAAGTCTTTTCAGATCAAGAGGCTGAGGCTGCGCCCGATTTGATTTTTTCTTTGAAATTTGCTGCATCGGAATGCCAACTTGTTTATCTATCTAAATACGATAAATGTGAATTAAGATTTTTTGACCTTAATTCATAATAGAATCGTTAAGTATTTTTTTAAAGGCCGTTTGTTTTGAAAAATATGCCCCAAAAGGTTGATATTCATAGAAAAATAGTGAATAAAAGAATAAAGATTCGCAATACCACTGTCTTTTTGGAGGACAAATGATTAAATCCATGAATATTGCATGGTGGGTACAACGCTGGGCTGAACTGACACCGGATAAGCCTGCCATTATATTTGAAGACCAGACCATATCTTATCAGACACTTTGCAGGCGTGCAGACAGAACAAGCTGCTGGTTACAGTCCATCGGCATTGAAAAGGGTGACAGGGTTGCTGTAATGTTGAACAATTGTCCTGAATTTCTTGACTTATTTCTTGCATGCTCCAGACTGGGTGTTATTTTTGTTCCCATAAACTTCAGGGTGACTGCTGCTGAACTGGATTATTTTATTATAAATAGTCGTCCCAGACTTTTTGTCCATGGTGATAATTTTATAAAAACTGTAAACACTTTAAGCTTGGAAAGCTATCTGCCCCCTTTAATGACAGCTGTTGTCGGACAAACTGTTTCTAATGGAAGGGTATTTGATTTTATCCATGAAACACAAAAGTTTGATGGTAAACGTGCTTTTGTGACAAGATCTCTTGGCCCTGCTGATCCTGAGGAACCACAGGTTATTATGTATACCTCTGGTACAACCGGCAAGCCTAAGGGGGCAGTACTATCTCACAGAAAAACTTTTTTCAACTGCCTGAACGCAGATATATTTTTCAAGCTTCATTTCAGTGATATCATGCTGATATTTCTGCCATTGTTTCACTCAGGCGGACTCTTTATTCAAGCGGCTCCCATCTTTTATAAAGGTGCAACCATTGTACTTCATAAAAAATTTAATCCATTAAAAGTGTATGAAGATATTGAAAAATATTCTGTAACCAAATTTCTGGGTGTTCCAACAGTATATCGGGAACTTTTAAAGGTTGATCTGA
>JAIOSM010000402.1 GCA_021107575.1 Desulfobacteraceae bacterium
AAAGGCAAATTAGATACTTCTTTTGGTAAAAATGGGATTGTTCAATATCAAAGCGAAAATTCAACCCTGGATATCGGCCTTTCCTGCAAAGTTCAGCCGGATGGAAAAATAGTTGTAGCCGGATGGACGATTCAGGATGAATTGCATAAACTTATGATACTGCGCTTCCATGCTAATGGAGAATTGGATAACACCTTTGGCAGCCATGGACAGATTGTTTTCAGCCGTGGCAACTCTGATTATGCTGCCATGCTGACATTACAAAAGGACAATAAGATTCTTATAGCCGGAAGAAGTAACAATGGTGAAAATATCGATGGTATGATTTTACGCTATATGCCAGATGGAAAACCTGATCTTGAATTCGGGGATAATGGTATCGTTATCATGGATGATGGTGCAGATGAGCAATTAAATGATATTATCTGCCTTTTAGATGGCAGCATCATGGCGGTGGGACAAAAAAAGCAGGGCAAATCATCCCGGTTAATACTTGTTCGATTAAATGCTTCAGGAAAATTTGGCAGCAGTTTTGGCAAAAATGGATTACTGCTGCCAGACCTTAATGCATCAAGGATCCAGGGACTGATACTAAGGGTTGTCAATGGGAAATATATTTGTGTGGCAGGCGGTATCTCGAATAAATATTATATTGATGCCCTTTTTTTAAAATTTGATATTAAAGGAAAACTGCTAAAAAAATGGACATTGTCACAAACCAGAAATATTAATCAAACAGGCATGTCCCTGGCTACCGGACTTGTGGTAACCAAAGGCTTAAAACTGTATATTTCAGGCTGGTATACAAAATTTAATAGAACAAAATTATTCCTGGCACAGCTGGAATAGTATTATGTAGTTGCCTGAATAAATCAGGCATCCATTATTATGCTATGGCAAGACGACTTATTGCCCAAAAAGCCCTTCAGGTCTTTCATATGTTATGCCTCTTGAAGGTTTAAGGTTAGCAATTTTGTTTAAAATCAAACTTTGGCTTGATGAACTGCTACTCTTACTTGATTTGTAAGTCATGCGCTTGTTATCAATTTTCACCCGTATGTCTCTATAAGTTGTTTCCCATAGTGTTCCAGTAGCTCTATCAAAAGAGTATTCATATTCCTTGCCTGTAAAATAGAAAGGAGTCTTTAAATTTGCCTTATTGAGCTTGAACACAAGCATACCTTTTTTAATATTTTTAAGGTGGTCTTTTGTTAAGAATCCATAATATTCATAGCTTCCCATACCCTCGCCATACATTCCTGGTTCCCCCTCAACTTTAATAACAGAAGGATTACCTTGAAACTGCCAGAAACCTTCAATAGCAAGACGACTTATACGTTCTGAATAAGCATTTCGGTAAGCTTTGAACTGAATTCTTTTATTATTATAAGCTTTTTGAGAAACTTTTAAATCTTCACTTAAGAGATTGACAGCCTGTTTGTTCATAGGTTCTTCTTTTTCAGCCATCTTAATAAATTCTACTAACTGATAATAGTTTGTAAATTTATAGCCGTCAGAGCGAACAATATTGGTCTCTTTAACTGCATTATGCAGGTCTGTGGCAAGATAATCTTCTGTAAACGGATTAAGATGTTGAGGGCCGTCATCATAGAGCTTCTTTGCCTTTACAATCTTTGAAGAAAGGATTAAAAACCTTGCCTTAGTATAGTCATGAATAAAATTTTGATGCTGTTTAATTTGTTTTTTTAATAAAATAATGTCATCTTTGAGCTTGGAAACCTGGTTTTTAAGCTGAATAGTTCCTTTTTCTAATTCAGATATGTGTAGATCTTTTGGATTTTGAGCAATAGATATTCCGGGAATACAAAAGAAAAAAGAAAAAACCAGTAATACTAATAATTTAAATTTCATATTTAACTCCATCAATTGATTTTTCGCATATAGTAACCCCAAAAAGGGTGCCCTCCAGCCTCCCCACTAGTCAGTCTGAGCTTAAGTCCTTCTGCATCTTTTATTAACTCAAGGGATTGTTGCTTCCATTTTCTACCATTTTTTCCATCCCATACCCAGCCACCACCAGGATAATCTAAAAATACGCCACTACCACCTCCTCCTCCTTTACCAACCTTGCAGCAGATTTCACCAGGAGCAAAAGGATATCTTGTTATTTTTTTCTTATCGTATTCTGTTGGGATTGGATATGTTTCAACAACCGTAGCTAAGTATTTACCAGGACCATTTTTGCTGATATTAAGCTTGTATAATTTGTTTTGCCATATTCCAACAATAGTGTCCTGGGGAACATTCAAGGGTGGAAACCAATTAGAATTATCGCCACCGGGGTCATCTTCATCCGTAACAGGTTCGCCCAATAAAATAATTCGGTCACCCATCTCTTCCTCTTCTTCTTCATCGTCGTCAAATGTTATGTATGATGACGGTGGATGGACGCCCGGACCGGGTTCACCCGGAGCCGGTGTATTTGTTGAACCAATGATGCCGCTGATAATTTTCATCTGACTTTCTAATATATTTTTTGACATCTGAGCCCACAGTTCATCGTTTTTACGTGTCTGTTCATCATGCTCTCTCATTGCCTTATTAAATTCGCGATCCCGTCTGGCCATTTCCTCATTAAATGTTTTTTTATTAAGCATCCAGGGGGTTTCCCTTTTGATTTTCACAAGAAATTTTACATCTTTTAAAATTTCAGAAGAAACTTTACATGATTGTTGATCGGCCTGCGCTGCCAAGCGTTCTGCTTGATCAATATCTTTTTTAATCACTGCCTGCTTAATCTCAATCTCCAGCTTACAAAGGCATCCTTTGTTAGTATCAATAGCATCATCCGGACACCCGCACTCCACCTCTTTTGTAAACGGATCAAAATTAACAACGATACGACCTGGATATTTTTTGTTGCAGATATCATCCTGTTGACGTTTTTGAGCTGCTGTCAAACCAAAACCACCGGATACTCCAGATTGTTGAAGCAATGCCAGCCGTTTTTCAGCCTCTATAGTTACTGAACCAACAGAGGCAACATTAAGATATTGCTGATAATATTTGATGGCTTCATGTTTCTGCCCTGTTCTTTCCAGACAATCTGCCAGATAAAAATAATGTGCATGCCATTTTGAACCCTGTTTCAGGCCAAGTTTGAAATGCTTAATGGCTTTTTCATATTGTTTGAACTGATGATGAATCCAGCCAAGGTTGCTGTGTCTTAAAGGATTAGGGAAGAGCTTCAGGGCTTGATTTGCTGCTTCAATGGCTTTTATATAGTTTTTTTGTTTTAAAGCAACACCTGCTTGATAATCCCATAATTTTGTATTGCCAGGATAAGATTGCAGGCCCTCATCCAGAAGGGACTGGACTTTTTTAAAATCTTTGTTTTTCCATGCTTCTTCCACACGCATTTCATATATAAAGTCAGGAATAGGTATAGAAGATCCAGAGTTGCTATTTTGAGCACATACATTAACGTTTCCAGCAACCATCATAATAAAAATAAAAAATGACAGACACTGTAATATTACTTTATTATTTTTCTTAGGCATCATTTCTCCCTTAGTAAAATTAATTTGTGAGTGAAGCGGTGCATTCGTTGTGAATATGCGGTTATATGAGTCTGCATATCTTTATAATTTACATTATATCCATCATAGACAATATCCACTACTTAATAATTTTGTGTCAAAGAAGGCAATGGTTGTAAACAGCATTTTTATCCAATAATATATAATATCGTCCAATTATGTATAGGCTTTTTCATAAACCAGAGCACATCAGTTCCAACAATGTTATTTACTGACAGGTTACAAAAAAAATGAACTTTTTTTGCGTTGACGGTTACTGTAATTATAAAAGGGTTGAGAAATATTAAATGTCCGGGCACTGCAACAACAAGTCCTGTCAGTGGCAAGGTCAAATTCACATGGTATGATTTAAAGGATAGACGGCTTAAATCTGTTACAAATCTGAGAAGTAGATATTTGAATATGGTAAGTTAATATAGTTTCCCTTTTATGATTGTTGCTTCTCTTCCAGGCCCTACTGAAACTATTTTGATTTCAACTTTTGCAAGTTTTTCAATTTTTTCTAAATATTTTTTTGTATTATCAGGAAGATCGTTATAGTTTTTAATGTTTGAAGTGTCTTGCTTCCAGCCAGGCATTGCTTCATAGACAGGAGTGCACTGTTCAAGCACGGAAAGGCTTGGAGGGAAATCAGTAATTAGTACTCCTTTATATTCATAACCTGTACATATTTTAATTTCATCAAGTTCGTCTAAAACATCAAGTTTTGTTATGACAAGTCCAGTAAGGCTGTTCAGTCTTGCTGCGTTTTTAACCATAACCATATCAAACCAGCCGCATCTTCTTTTTCTTCCTGTGGTTGCTCCGAATTCCGCTCCTTTTTTTTGAATACTATCTCCAATATCATCAAAAAGTTCGGTGGGGAAGGGGCCTTGACCAACTCTGGTTGTATATGCTTTTACAATTCCGAATATTTCATCTAAAGCCTTGGGTCCGACACCTGAACCACATGCCGCATTTCCAGATACAGTACTTGACGAGGTTACAAAAGGGTATGTCCCATGTTCAATATCAAGGTGTGTGCCCTGAGCACCTTCAAAAAGGATTTTTTTGCCTTGTTTTATTCCTTTATTGAGTAGTACTGAAACATCTGCAATATAAGGTATGAGTCTTTCTTTGATTTCATTGAAGTCGTTAATAACTTGTTTTGGATCAACTGGATCAGTATTGTGATAGTTTTCAAGATAAAAGTTTTTTTCTTTTAATATAGTTTCAACTTTTTTAGTAAAAAGATCTTGTTCCAGAAGATCAGAAAACCTGATACCCATTCTAGTGGCTTTATCTTCATAGCAGGGTCCGATACCTCGTCCTGTTGTGCCTATTTTATCCTTTCCTTTTTTAAGCTCCCGGGCATGGTCAACAGCCTTATGGTATGGCATTATCATATGAGCCCTGTTACTAACTTTCAGCATATCAGGAGAGACATCAATGCCTTTCTTGGTTAAGTAGTCAATCTCTTCTAAAAGAACAAAAGGATCAACTACAACACCATTGCCGATAAAACATTGTTTTTTTTGAATAATCCCGGAAGGTACAAGGTGGCTTATTATTTCATCACCATCGATCACCATGGTATGACCAGCGTTATTACCTCCCTGGAATCTTACAACATAATCTGCATGCTCGCTTAAGAGATCAACAATTTTTCCTTTGCCTTCATCACCCCATTGAGTACCCACAACAACTGTATTCGACACTATTTACTCCTTTTATTTTTAAAAAAGTTCTTTATTATATTTGACGTTTCATAGCTTAATATACCGCTATCAGTTTTTACATTATGATTAAGCCTCTTATCAGATGCAAGATCATAAAATGAGCCTGCACCTCCCCCTTTTGGATCTTTTGCCCCAAAAACAAGCCGTTTAACTCTGGCATGAATAATAGCAGACATGCACATAATACACGGTTCCAGTGTAACATATATTGTAGTATTTAAAAGCCTGTAATTATTTAAATTTTGTGCTGCCATACGTAATGCCAGAATTTCAGCATGTGCTGTAGGATCATTTAGTGATATAGGTTGATTATAACCTGTCCCTATTATTTTATTCATATCATCAATAATAATTGCACCCACAGGTACTTCATCCATTAAAGCAGCTTTTTGTGCTTCATTTATTGCAAGCTGCATATAGTCAGCATCAGTTTTCATCTATATACTTATAATAATGTTTTTGTAGAAGGTCAATCGGTTTGAGTCTTATAATTCAGAAATTGCCTTGTTGAATTTTTGTCTGGAAATGTTGTAATGATTTAATCGGTTGAGCAGTTGTTTTGCATTGGCATATCCGATTCTTAGTATTTTACCAAGTTTTTCTCTTCTTTGTGAAGCATCAGGAACACCCATTAAATTGTTGACTTGTAAATCTTCTATTGTAAAAAGGGTCTTTTTATTTGTTTTAATACATTTTGCTTTTATGAGTGCATCTATAATGCTTTGTGAATTGGCATTTTCTATGCCAATATTATCATTTTTGGTAGCCTCGCTTCGGGTAAGGAATGCGTTTTTGCAGCCTTTTATTCTATTATTGATCCGTTTTCTGATTTGTTCGCCAACTGTATCAGGATCAGTGAAAATAATAATTCCATTTTGTTTTTTTGCCCATTCAATATTTTTAAAAGTTGTTTCAGAGATGCAAAAGCCATGGGTTATGATGACTTGTGCGTTAACAGCCTGTTTAACTGCACGCTCATCATCTTTGCCTTCAACTATAATTGTTTCATGTATCTGCAAAATTAATCTATTTTTTGTGAAGAATCACCATACTCTTTAAGTGCACCAAATTGAATAAAGAAGATGGCTGAAAAATAAAAGAACATAATAAAATAATGGCTTGCCTGAAAAGGAAATAGAAATTTAGTCAGTGCAATAATTGAATCAGAGAAAACAAATAAAGAGGCACCAATAAATATATATGGAGATGCGTTTTTTAAGAAGGCAGCACTAATACCCATAATTCCTATTACGCACATGTAAGCGACAACAGGTATAAATAAGGAGCCTAAGTGAGGAATCAGTATAAAAGCAAGTATTATAATATAAAGTAAAACAAAGCCTGCTTTTATTGCATTGGTGAAAGAATAACTAAATTTACGAATAAACAGTATTGAGAAAAAGACATGACCTGCAAGAAAAGAACCTAGCCCCTGGACAAAAAAGAGTTCCCTGTTAAGATCGAGAAAAATATCTCCTGCCATACAGAAAAGAAATCCTATTCCCATGAGCAGTGAATCAGTTCTGTTTTTGATTATGAGAAAGCAGCCAATTGATGCAAGTGCGGCAGGCACCGCTTTAATAAGATAACAAAAAGGATAAGGATGAAAAGGTAAGGTTAGAATAAATAAAAGAGCAAACGTAATAAATAAAGGGTTAATTTTATTCTTTATAATCATAAGAGCCCTTTCATTTGAGCCGGTATTTAAAAATTTAACAGGAGCTTAAACTTTAGGGTACCCTTCCGGATAAGCTCCTGAAATATACATCATAAATTATACATTAGATTTGGCAGGTAAAGAATAATCTGGGGGAATATCATGAGTATAATAACACCTAATATTACAGCCAGAAGAAATGGAAAAATTCCTTTAAATATGGATTCGAGCCGGATATCATCCAGAATATTTTTAGCCACGCCATAGACAACGTAAACATTAATGCCAACCGGCGGCGTGATTACTCCCATTTCAGTTACCATAACAATAATAACTCCAAACCATATTGGGTCATATCCAAGTTCCTGAACAACAGGGAAGAAAATTGGAACAGTCAGAGTAACAAATGCTAGGGCATCCATAAAACAACCGCCAATAAAATAAATAAAAATGATGACTGCCATTATTAAAAAAGGTGCCATGTCAAGTCCGCTCACCCAGCCGGCAATTTCAAAAGGGATTCTGGTAACAGCAAGAAATTTTCCAAAAATAACAGCTCCGGTAATGAGCATTAGTACCATGCAGGAAGTTCTGACAGTTTCATATAAAGATTTGACAAAGCCCTGCCAGGTGATCTGCTTTCGTACAATTGCTACAAATAAGACTGCGCAAGCTCCAATTGCAGCAGCTTCAGTTGGAGTAAATAATCCAATAAAGATACCACCAATAACAGTCACAAAAATAATAATTGTTTCAAATAAACCAAGCAATGCTTTTAATTTTTCATTCCAGGTAAATTTTTCACCCGAAGGGCCCTGCTCCGGTCTTATTGTACATATAACGTAAATTGAGAGTATAAAAAGAACAGTAACCAAAAGAGCAGGGAAAATTCCTGCCACAAACAGAGCACCTATTGATTGTTCAGTAAGGATACCATAAATAATAAGTACAACACTTGGCGGCATGATCATACCAATTCCACCGCCTGATGCCACAGAACCAGTGGAAAGTTCATCATTGTAATTATATTTTTTCATTTCAGGCAAGCCAACTGTAGCCATGGTGGCAGCAGTGGCAGGGCTGGAGCCGCAAACTGCTCCAAATGCAGTACAGGCAGATACAGTTGCCATTGCAAGGCCTCCCCGGATATGACCTAAAAATTTATATCCTGCATCATATAAACGACTGCTTATCCCTGAGTTAAAAGCGAGTTGCCCCATGAGGATAAAGAGAGGGATAGTTGTTAAATTATAGTCTTCAAAGACCACATAGATACTTCTGGAGAGCAGGACAAGGCCAGCTTCAGGTGATACCATTACACCGAATCCCACAAAGCCGACTATTGCCATAACATATGCAATAGGCATTCTTGAAAGAAACATGATGATCATTATTGCAATACCAATTAATCCAATTACAGTAGGAGTCATTTTCTTATTCTCTTAATTTTATAATATTATTAATAACGCTCTCAATAAGAGTTAGAGAGAATACCAACAAACCAAAGCTTACTACATACATGAGAAGGTAAACCGGGAATCCAAGATTCATTGATACTTCACCTGAACGATGAGTGTCTTGAGCGTAAATGAACATTTGCCATGTTGCCAGACTAAATAAAATTAAACTTAAAAATTGGGTAATTATACTAATTATAGTCTGTACTCTTTCAGGCAACAGACGAACAAGTATTTCCACTCCTACATGGCCATCTATTTTATGGGTATATGGTAAAGCACCTGCGATAGTAATCATTGCTAAAAAACCTACGATCTCAACCGAACCGAAAATAGGATAATAAACCTTACGACCCACAACATCAACAAAGGTTAAAAACATCATTGAAGCAAGACTTATTGCACTAATAATTTTTAAAATATCTGAAGCTTTATTTAAAACTTTAAGAATATTACGCATAAAAACAATCCTGAATCTAAGTAAAATTTGTAAATAACCGGCTATTATTAAAATAACCGGTTATTTTAATAATGTAATTATTTCATTGTTTTTTTAATGAAATCTATTACTTTTTGTCCGTCAATGCCTTTTGTTTTTACTTTTTCTGCGTATTTTGTAAATACTGGCTTAACTGCTTTAGCCCATTTTGCAGATTCAGCATCAGACAGGCTTGTAATTTTGCCACCTTGTTTTTTAAAGAAAGCAAGGCCTGCTTCATCGCTTGAATCCCATGCTTCACCGTGTTTTACAATAAATTCTTTATTCAATGCAAGAATGATTTTTTGAGATTTAGGAGAGATTTTACTCCATTTGTCTTTGTTCATCCACACACCGAAACAAGTAGTATAAGCAACTGAATAACTTTCAACTACATTATGCACGACTTCACCAAGTTTCCAACCTTTGTTTGATTCAAGTGGGTGAACAGAACCATCAGTAACACCTTTTTGAAGCATCTGATATGATTCTCTCATGCTTTTTGGTACTGGAGTTGCTCCAAGAGCTTTTGCCACAAGAGCGCTATTACCGGTAGATCTAATTTTTAATCCTTTAAGATCTCCTATGTTTTTTATTGCTGTTTTTCGTGTATGAAAAAGTCCTGGTCCATGAGCATGAACAAACATTACTTGTGTGTCATTAAATTCTTTTGGATTAAATTTATTGAGTACAGCATTGGCAACTTTTGTAGCCTGTACACCACTTGAGTAACCTAAAGGCAGGTCAACGGCTTCCATTACCGGAAAACGTCCTTTAGTATAAGCAAGAACTGTCATTCCAATGTCAGCTAGCCCGGTTACAACAGCATCATAAGTCTGGGGAGCTTTTACAAGTGTTCCACCAAAAAAATATTTGATTGTAACGTCACCATTGGTACGTTTTCCAACTTCGTTACACCATTCTTCTGCAAGTTTACTCTGGATATGAGTTGGTGGGAAAAAGTTAGCATAAGATAATTCTGCTGATGTTGCAGTTTGTGAAAAGCCTAAAGTAAATACAAAGCAAACAATTGCAGCTAAAAGGCTAAAAGATAATTTGTTTTTCATTATACCCTCCTGATTATTACGCTTAATTTTTAGTTAAAAAAATATTGTGATTATATTAAGTTCGGATGCTAAGCCTGTCACCTCCTTTCATGATTTTGTGCTTTAATTTGACTCCCATATGCAATTTCAACACTGTTACAATGTGATTAAATTCCAGCTACATTTTAATGAGTAACTATATTTAATATTATTCAATTATGTCAAGTAAAAAAGGTTTTTTTATCAAATTTTGTATAATTCTGACAGTTTCATCAATAAGAAGTCTGATATAGCTTTAATGTCAATTATTATATCCGGCATTAAAAGAGCATCCCTTAAAAAAATAAAGCTTGACTTATAGCTGTAATGTAACTAAAATTCAGCCAAAATATTACTAAAAGCTTTATAAACTAACCAGATTAATGGCTATAATATGAAGAATTGAAGGATAATTAGGAGGAAAGTATGGGAAAAGTTGGAATAATTGGAGTCGGCCAGTCAGTTTTTTCACGGTCAGCTTCTGGATCTTTTAAAGAACTTGCGTTTGAAGCATTTAAAGAAGCATGCCAGGATGGTCAAATATCAGCACAGGAAATTGATGCATCTGTTACCTGTTCAGCTCCTGAATATGATAAGCAAAGATCTCCATCAGCACTTGTTGCTGAATATTGCGGGCTTAACGGACCTGCATTTTATGCAGAAACCCTTTGTTCCTCAAGCAGTACAGGAGTGAGGCTTGCATATTCTCTGATAAAATCAGGACTTCATGATGCTGTTGCTGTTGTTGGTGTTCAAAAAATGAGTGAAATTTCTTCTGCTGCTTCCCAGGAATTAATGGGCAGGGGGACAGATATCCAGTGGGAAAGCCCATTTGGAACAATGATGCCTGCATATTATGCCTTGTTTGCCCAGGCTCATATGGCAAAATATGGATTAACCAATGAAGATATGGCAAAGGTTAGAGTTAAATCTTCTACCTATGGTCCGCTGAATGATAGAGCAGTCTTTAGAAAATCTCTTGATCTTGAAACATTAACAAGCCCTGATTCAAAAATGACAGCGCCTGTTGCAGCTCCTTTGCGTGTTGGAGATTGCTGTGCAAATGCTGATGGGAGTTCATGTGTAATTGTAGTAAGTGAGGAAAAAGCGAAATCACTTTCCAGAGATCCTGTTTGGATACTTGGTGTCGGTGCTGCAATTGACAGTGTTAATTTAGCTTCAAGGGATAATTTTACATCTCTTCCTTCTGCAATAAATGCAGGCAAGGCAGCTTATAAGATGGCAGGTGTTACTGTTGATGATATTGATGTTGCTGAAGTACATGATTGTTTTACAATTGCAGAATTACTTGCTTACGAAGCTCTTGGGTTTGCAAAACCAGGACAGGGCAAGGAAATGATTAAGAATAAAGAGACTTATCTTGACGGCAGGATTCCTGTAAATGTTGATGGTGGGCTACTTTCCAAAGGACATCCAATTGGTGCAACCGGTGGCTCCCAGATTAGAACAATTGTAAAACAGCTTCGCGGTGAAGCCGGGGAAATTCAGGTCAAAAATCCTGAAATAGGTCTTGTGCACAATGTCGGTGGTGTTGGGATTTACGGAAATGTTACTATATTAGGGAGATAGATAGATCATGGCAAAAAGAGAAATTGACGACCGTTTTAAAAAGTTTGGCACAGTCAGCTTTACTTCCATAAGTAAGGTAAATGATTTTGTTGATAGCCTTGAGCAGGGAAAAGTTATGGCAACTAGATGCCCTGATTGCAATATTTCCTATTTTCCTCCAAGAGTAGACTGTCAAAACTGTCTGGGAAGTAATAATGAATGGTTTGATACAACGGAAAAAGAAGGCACTTTAGCAACTTTTTCAAAAATGAAATACGGGCCTGTTGGATTTGAAGATGATCTTCCATACACTATTGCAGTACTTGATTTTGGTGATTTTAAAATGTTTGGAAGAATTGATAATAACGTACCTGATGATTCAATTAAAATTGGTATGAAGATGAGAGTTCATGTAAATGATCTTCAGGCTGATCAGAAAAATTTTGTTTTCAAGCCTGCTTAATGACAACATAATTATAAAAGGAGAGAACAATGACAAACGTTCCTGATAAAATTCAAACATGGCAAATGGTACAGCCAACTGCCAAAGACAGAGAATCAGGTGAAATAACTCCTGGTAAACTTGAAAGAACTGAAATTGATGTCCCGGAACTTAAACAGGGTGAAGTCCTTGTTGAAGTTGCAGGATGTGGTGTCTGCCATACTGACCTTGGATATTTCTATCAAGGTGTTCCAACTGTTAATAAACCTCCCTTGACTCTCGGACATGAGATCTCCGGAACAGTTGTGGCAGGGGATGAAAAATGGATAGGCAAAGAGGTTATTATTCCTGCGGTTATGCCATGCAGGCAATGTTACCTTTGCAAAACCGGCCGGGGCAACAGATGTCTTGCTCAAAAAATGCCTGGAAACAGTATGGGTATTTATGGCGGTTTTTCAAGTCATATCCCGGTACCAGCTATTGATCTATGTGAAGTAAAAGATCGGGGTGATATCCCTTTATCCAATCTTGCAGTGGTTGCAGATGCTGCGACTACACCATATCAGGCTGCTAAAAGAGCAGATGTACAAGTTGGTGACAACACAATTGTAATTGGAGTTGGCGGTGTTGGACAGTACATGGTACAGATTCTAAAAGCTCTTGGTGCCGATAATGTTATAGGAATTGATATTAATCAGGAAAGACTTGATACCATGTTGAATAATGGTGCAGACTTTGTGATTAATTCAATGGGGAAAAGTTCAAGAGATATTTCAGGGGAACTAAAAGCCTATCGAAAGGAAAAAGGACTTCCTAACTATGGCTGGAAAATATTTGAAAGTAGCGGAACAAAGCCCGGTCAGGAACTTGGACTAGCTTTACTAAGCTTTACAGGGAAAATGATGGTTATCGGTTATGGCCCTCAGAAGGTCGAATATTCCATAAGCAGACTTATGGCATTTGATGCTGAGCTTATCGGAACCTGGGGATGCCTGCCCGAATATTATCCTTCTGTTTTAAGTATGGTCACAAGTGGAAAGATTAATTTCCAGGAATTTGTTCAGACAAGGCCCATGAGTACAATAGCAGAAGCTTTTGCTGAAGCCCATAAACAATCACCGGATAAAAGAATAGTATTAATACCGGATTTTTAATATTTAAAGGATAATATAATGAAATTAGAAGGTAAAAAAGCCATTGTAACAGGCGGCAGCAGAGGTAT
>JAIOSM010000297.1 GCA_021107575.1 Desulfobacteraceae bacterium
AGTCAAAAAATATATGATGCTTTTTTCCCAAACACAGAAGTAAAAAAATCCTTTATTGCCGAGTTTAAAACCTGGTGGTCAGATTTATATTCATCAACAAAGAAACTTGTAGGTATTGAAAAACTCTCATCATATAAAGAAGGCGGGCAAAAAATATCTGGATTTGGCTCTTCGACGTATGTACCGCCTACTAAAGCTGAGCAATTCCAAAGTGCCCTCAGAGGCGGGCTACCTGTTGTGCCGATTGAAGAGACAAAAATTGTTCAAATAAGCTTTACTTCAGTAAACCCGATGATTGCAATGCAAGTTACTAATTCTGTGGCCCAGGCGTATATCGATGTCCTCCTTGACATGCGCATGCAATCAGCCAATTACAGCATAGAATGGATGAAAAATAAGGCTGAATCACAAAGAAAAGAACTTGAAAAATCTGAAAAAGATCTGCACAATTATAAGAAAAAATATAATATTGTAACAATTGAGGACAGGCTTACCATTCTCCCGGAAAAACTTTCCAGTCTTTCAATCAAGCTTACTCAGGCTGAAGCTTTTCGTAAAGAGCTTTTATCAGTTTATAATCAGACATTAACCAATAATGATGATATTTTAGAAACTATACCTGCAGTTGCTGAGAATGTTTCTGTTGATGCTATTAATAGAGATATACTGCTTGCTGAACAAAGCATATCTGATCTGTCAAAAAAATATGGCAGGAAACATCCAAAAATGATTGCAGCAAAAAATAAACTTAATAGTTTAAAAGAAAAAAAGCACAAAGAACTGAGCAAGGCTGCAAAAATCATTAAAAATAAGTACTTACTGGCACAAGCCAATGAAAAAAAACTTAAAGTTATGTTTAACCAATCCAAATTCGAGGCTGAACTGCTTAGTGAGAAATCAATTCAGTTAGATATACTAAAAAGAAAAGTTACTACAAACAAATACCTTTATGATGCTCTAATTAAAAGTATTAAAGAAAAAGGCTTAACTGAAAAAAATCAGACTGTAAATGTATGGGTTTTAAAAAAAGCCGGGCTTCCCTTTGGGCCAATGAACACCCAGAAGAAAAAAAAGAATGTGCTTTTAGGAATTATTTTAGGACTTTTTGGCGGCATTGGAATTGCTTTTTTCTTAGAATATTTAGATAACACTGCAAGAACCCCGGAAAATATTGAAGAAAAATTTGATATACCTGTAATAGGGACCATCGAGCTCATAAAGAAGAAAGATGAATCAATGGTAGAGGACTTTATGAAAAAACCTGATTCCTCCATTGCTGAAGGTTTTAAAAGCCTTCGGACTTCGATTTTGCTCTCCTCTGCTGACACGCCGCCTAAAACTTTGATAGTAACAAGTGTTGCTAAACAAGAAGGAAAATCCTCTGTATCTTTGTGCCTTGCAGCAACAATGGCACAAGCTGATAAACGTATACTTATAATTGATGCTGATATGAGGCGCCCAACCCAGCATATTCTTTCGGGCCTTGTCAATTCATTAGGGTTAAGCTCATACCTTGCCGGTGTTACATCAAAGGCCAAAATCAATAAAGATTGTCTGAAGAATCTTGATATAATGACTTCAGGCCCTATTCCGCCGAACCCTTCTGAGCTTCTCCAGTCCAATAAGTTCGCCACAATGCTTGAGCATGTTAAAGATATGTATGACATGGTAATTATTGACTCTCCACCTATAGCCGGTGTTACTGACCCCATTATTATAAGCAATAAGACAGATGGAGTGCTTCTTGTTATCTCAGCCGGGAAAACGCCCTATGATATGATTACCAAAGTATTAAAACAACTAAGTGAAGTAACTGCACCAATTACAGGAGTTGTTTTAAACAGATTCAACGCAAAATCCAGCGGCTATTTATATAATTATGGTGATTATTATTATTCGTCTGGCGAATAGCAGTAACTAATTGTGAGTAAAAATGACCGGAGCTTTATCAAAAAAACTTTTCTTTTTTGTAATTATTTTTTCTCCCCTTGCATTCGGGACTGTGGAGCCATGGTCCTATGCTGTAATGGAAATAAGTGTTGTTGCAGGTTTTTTCCTCTATTTTATTCATATTTATAAAACCAATGTTCTGCTTTACAAAGTACCGGGTATAATCCCTCTCTGTTTATTTCTTCTTTATATTTTAATCCAAATAATACCCTTGCCTCCTCAAGTCATAAAAATAATTTCTCCTGCATCATATGAGATACAGGAGGCAGCTTTACAAATGACTATATCGATTCATCCGAGGAGCACTCTTTTAGAATTTTTCAGATATTCAACTTATGTTGTCTTTTATGTATTTGCTGTACAGCTTCTAAGCGATAAAGATCTGTTAAAAAAGAGTATCTTTGTAATAACTATTTTCGGCTCTGTTTTAGCTTTTTCCTCTATACTCCAGCTTTACCTGACAGACGAAATGGCACTCTGGTTCAGACATAGCCCCGGGAATGATGCAATTATGGGACCGTATATTAACCGCAACCATTATGCGGGTCTCATGGAAATGATTTTTCCTGTTGCCCTGGCTCTTTTCTTATTTCACAGACCAAGGACAGAAAACACAACTTTTTTTTCAGGGATTATCGAAATTTTTAAACAGGAAAAGGCAAATATTCATATCCTGATTGGGACAGGCGCACTTCTTATTATAACATCAATATTTATAAGCCTGTCCAGAGGCGGTATGATAAGCACCTGTATTGGATTGATATTTTTTTTAGGCTTATCTTTTAAAAAAAAGGCGAGCAAACAAAACTCTATCCTGATTATCAGCCTTATCATAATTGCAGGATTTTCCATCAGCTGGTTTGGCTGGCACCCTATAAATGACAGATTTTCTTCACTCCAGACCTCTGCCGGAGATCTATCTCTCGGACGCTATAATTATTGGGAAGACAGTAAAGGAATTATCAATAATTTCCCTGTAACAGGATCAGGGTTTGGTACTTTTTCTGATATTTACCCATCATTTCAGACAATTGATGGAAGGCATGACCTGCAGCATGCACACAATGATTATGTTGAGCTTATGACTGAAGGAGGAATTATAGGTGTCCTGCTTATTTTTTCTTTTTTAGCCACTCTTTTTTTTAAAACATATAAGGCTTTCAGACTCAGAAAAGATGCCTGGTCCATATATATCTATATGGGAAGCATAACCGGGATGATTTCCATTCTGATACACTCTTTTTCAGACTTTAACATGCATATTGGTGCCAATGGTTTATGGTTCGCATTCATGGCGGCTCTTGCAGTTTCTGCTTCAAATACCAGGCTTAAGGTTAAAAATATTGCTACAAATCTTTTACCTGTCAGATTGATCAGAACGAAACATACTGCGTTTGCCACGACAATATCAATTTTTTTAATAATTATTATGTGTAATGTTTCAATACTGATTGCAAGTTTTTATTATTCAAATATTCAAAATTCAAATATGGAGTTTAATACATCTCCTGAAGAATTAGAGAAAATAAAAAAAATTACAAGCTATGCTTCTCTTTTTGACCCGCTCAATTCTAAATATGTTCATGCCACAGCAAACCTATCCTGGTTTCTTGGAGAAAATAAAGAAGCTAAAGAGCTTTATTTAAAATCAATAAGACTTGATCCTGCTAATGGAAACCATGTCAAACGATTTGGTCTTTTTTTGTCCCAGACAAATGAAGTTCTGAAAGCTGAAAAGGTCTTAAGAAACAGCATAACCCTTGATATCAGCAGTGCTGATAATACATTTCAATATGGTGGACTGCTTTTAGCCATGGGGCAGAAAAAAAAAGGGATAAAATACTTAAAAAAAGCTATCAGTCTTGACAAAGATCTAATCAACTCTGTTTTGACAACAATGATTGCCTCAGGCTTAAGCCTTGAAGAGATGGAACAGGCCATCCCAAAAGATCCAGGAACTGCGATTGTTTATACTGATTTTCTGAATCAGATCGGTGAGACAGAGAAAGCTGAAAAAAGGTACTTTGATATTCTAACCTCCCTTACAACCCATGACAACATTAGCAGAAAACATATCTATAAAATATACCGGTTTTTTATGGCACAGGGTAATCTTTTTCAAGCAACAGAAGTTTTAAAACAAGGCGAAGTTCTTCTCCCGTCAGATTCATCAATCAGAGTCAGACTTGGTGATCTTTATAAAAAGCAGGGTATTTTATTTAAAGCAAAAGAAAAATACGAAGAAGCTCTCCTGTTAGATCCTAAAAATAGAGGTGCAAAGGCACGACTTGACCGGCTCAATCAGTAATATGCTGCTCTGCATATTGTGCAATAACTTCATGAATATTCTGGGGCGGGGAAACCTCAAAGTAATTCTCTGCTACAACATGCCCTATTTCATGAGCTACAACTCGTAATTCTGCATTGTTGGCAGAATAAAAAACTTTATTTTCAGAAGGGGAATAAAACGCTATATAATTTACTCTAATATTATAAATACGTTTAAAATCTTCCTTTACTCCTTTTTTTGACGGATGAATCATAATTCTGAATTTTAATTCAGGTAAATACATCCTCAACACTTTCATGGCTTTTTCAACAATAAAATCAATCTTGTTTCTCACTTCATCTTCAATCGTGTCATTACTTAGCTTACGAAGATTAAATTTAAACCTGCCCAGATATAATTTACGATTAAACTTTCTCAGGGCATCTTTACTCTGATATTCAATAACTGCATATTCAGAATTTATTTCAAAGGCAAAGCAGTGGTGTGGAAGCGAAATTATCACCAGCAGAAAAAGAACAAGCGAAATTATGACAAAAAAACGATTCACCAACAATCCCTCTTTATAAATTTATACTCTTATAGTTTATTCTTTTACTAAATCAACAAAACTGACTAAAGATTCTATGTCATCTGTGTTTTTCTTAATTTCATTTATATTTTCAAGCAGTGCTTTGTCTTTATCTAAAGCCGGGTCCAGATCTTTTTCGATCGCTTCAATATATTCTTTAATATTATTTTTATAATTTTTAATTACAGCAACCTTGTCTGAAAGCTTGTTATTAAACAGGTTTATTTTACCGGCGAGTTCTTTTCCCTCATCTTTTTCTCTCAAGCAAATTGTCTGGGACAAATCGCCGTTAATCATTTCATCAAGAGTTATTTCAAATCTGTAAAAAGGACCGGCAACTCTGTGTGATAAAAAAAGTGTGATAATAATAACTGCGCCACCGCCGATTATTATGAAAAACCATTGAGCACTGAAAAACTTTTTTAGCAGAATATCAGGAGTGATACCCAGCTCAAGGTGATAATTTTCATATATAATGGAAAGGGTGTTTGAAGAAAAAAAGCTGATTATTCCCACAAAAAGAGCGCTGCCCAGGACCACGAGAAGAAAATAGTTAAATATCAGTTTTCCTTGAAATTCTTTGTTAATAAAAAAATTTCTTCTTTTATATTTGCTCTTGTTCATTTGCGCCTCCATATTTCTGCATTTTCTTTTAATCCATCAACCCATTGTGCTAAAAGCGCTTCTTTTTTCCCATTTTTGATAAACTCTACTATTCTATCATTATCTGTATCTGTCAGCGGTTTTATTGTTTCCTGATCTTTAATTTCCTCTGTTTTAACAAGATTATAAATAACAAAGCCCTCCACAGTTTCTATACCTTTTGAAGACTCTCCCGGTTTAAGATTAAACACAGCAAACCTAAGAGATTCTGAAAGATCAAGGAAATCTGATTCAATAGATCTCACATGTTGACTCTTACTCTGCTCAACATCTCCTTCTCTCTCATATATAACTTTTTGGATAAAAAATTTCATACGACCAAAATTTTTATATCTCTGAATTTCTTCATCTGTCACAACCGGATCATATTGCTTATATTCACTATCCATAAGTATTTTAACAAGAGACTGTTCATAAAAATCTTCTACTGCTTTTCTGAAAGGCTCGTCTTTATTGATACTGCGTTTTATCGCTTCCTGAATAAGAAGCTCCTTTATTATTAAAGAATCAATAAACTCATCTTTTGTCTGGTAGGAAGGTTTTGATTTTATTAAATCGTCAAATGCATTTTCTGTAATAATTTTGTCATTTATTACAATTTCCGGCTTGGAAAATTCAACTTTTGCATCTTTGAAAATTCCCCAACCTGCGGCGATTGTAGTGCCAATCAGTATAAAGATGATATAATATACATATCTCATATAAAAAAAGTCTCCGCTGAGTTATTTTTCAGGCAATATTAACTTTCCTGTATTTCGCTCTACCTGGACTGCTCTATCGTCAAAAAGTTTAATCATATTATAGTCTTTAATATTCGTAATTTCAAGGGCAGGCAGTCCATTTTTCTTAAGCCATTTTCTTATCATAAGTATTTGCTCAGAATCCTGTGCTCTTGCCGTGAAGATTTTTACTCTGTAGCCCTGTTTAACCATATGTTTAACTCTTTTTAACATCAAGGGTACAGGCTCGCCTATGCTGATCATGGGCGTATTTGCGTCATGCCAGGCAAGAGTGCCGTCAAGATCAACACCAATCCAACCTTTTTCTGCAGAAGAAATTACATATTCTTTTAATGCTTCTTCTTTAGCTTTTTTTAAATAATTTTTTATTATATCAAACAAATACTTAAGCCTTTTTTTTAATACCTGTTCTTTTACACCTTAAATCTGATATTAATAATATCGCCATCAACAACTATATATTCTTTACCTTCAACACTGATTTTGCCGGCTTTTTTCAACTCAGCTTCACTCTTATACTCCATAAGCTCATCATATTTTATTACTTCGGCTCTTATAAAACCTCTTTCAAAATCAGAATGAATAACTCCTGCGGCCTGGGGAGCTTTTGAAGCTTTTCTCACAAGCCACTGCCTTACCTCATCTTCCCCAACAGTAAAAAATGAAATAAGCCCAAGTGCCCGCAGACAAAGCTTGGTCATCATTGCAAGTGCTGTTTCTTTTATTCCAAGATCATCTAAAAACTCTGCCTTTTCTTCCTCAGTATCAAGCATTGCAATTTCTGATTCTACTTTTGCCGATACAAGCATGGCTTCCATCTTGTCTTTTGCACACATTTCTGAAAATTGATCCAGGAGCTCTTTTTTCCCAAGATCATCTTCAGAAACATTTAATGCAAGGATCATCTCTTTTCTTGTAATAAATGGATAACTCCTTATTAAAGCCTCATCATCACTTGAAAATTCCATGAGTCTTAAAGGTTTTTCAAGCTCAAGATGTTCTTTAATTTTATTCATCAATGCAAGTTCTTTGAGTTGATCTTCATCTTTTATTTTTTTCACCATTTCCTGAATGCGCTCTATCCTCTTTTCGGCAAATATCTGATCGTGTATAATCAGTTCACTGTTTACCATTTCAGCATCACGAAGCGCATCTACAGAACCGTCTGTGTGATATACAGCTTCGTCTTCAAAGCTTCTGATCACATGACAGAGGGCATCCATATCTGCAATATCTTTAAAAACAGTGCCCTTGGAAATCGCCTCTTTTTCCATGGTTTCAAGAAGAGCCAGATCAATACGGGCATGGGCAATTTTTTTTGGTAAATACATCTCAACAAGCTTATCAAACCTTGCATCAATAATATCAGCAATTCCCGGCAAAACTTTTGATTTTTTTCTATCTTCTTTAATTTCTGTGCCAGTCAAAATTTGAAATAAGGTTTTCTTTCCTGTCTGGGGGAGACCTATTATTCCTACCTTCATATCTTAAGATTTTCCTTCCTTGTATTCTTACTTTAAAAAAGTGTAGTATATCAAATTCAGGGGTCATTAAACAGAGGAAAAAGAATATACATTATGAGTACAGGTTATAAACCACCGTTTCTATTCAATAACGCACATGTTCAAACTATATTCCCAAGTGTTTTCAGAAGACCTGTGCCTGTTTTTTATAAAAGAGAGCGTATTGAGACAATTGACAATGATTTTTTTGATCTTGACTGGTCTGTTATCAAAAGCAGCAAACTTGCAATTATATCCCACGGTCTTGAGGGGGATTCAACCCGGGCATATGTAAAAGGCATGGTAAATGCCCTGAACAAGAATGGGTGGGATGTGCTTGCATTAAATTTCAGAGGTTGCAGCGGCGAGCCTAACAGGCTTCTTCGATCATACCACAGCGGATTTACAGACGACCTTGCGTTAACAATAGAACATGCCAAACAA